>NZ_PNOR01000018.1 GCF_002869765.1 Deinococcus planocerae
CGCTCCCCGTGCCCGTCACCCCTCCGGCGGGCGTCGTCACGCTGAGCCCGCCGAGCGGGGGCCGTGAGCCTGCGCCCGTGCCCCCGGCCCCGGTCCGGCCCCCCGTGGCGGGCGTCCGCGTGCCCGGCGGGACCCTCGACCTGACGGCGCTGCTCGGCCAACGCTCCCGGCCCGGCGCCCCGGAGGCGGCGGGGACGAGGACGGCTTCCGCCACGGCGCTGCCGACCCCCGAGCTGCCGCAGCCCATCACGCAGCTCGGGGCGGACGCGGCGGTCCAGGCGGCGCCCGTCAGCCCGCTCGAGGACCTCGTGCGGCGGCGCGAACTCGTCTTCGACGCCGGGGTCCTCGGCCCGGTGAACACCGCGATCCTGCGCTCCAAAGACGGCTTTGTGGTCGTGTCGGCGGGGCAGACGCTCCCCGACTCGGACGCGGTGGTCCGGGAAGTCACCGCCACCGGGGCCATCCTCGCGCTGGGCACCGAAACCAAGCTCCTCGAACTCGGCAATTCGCACTCGACCCAAGGTGAGCCATGAAGAGATACGCCCTGTTGCTGACCGCCGCGCTCGGCATGGCCGCCGCGCAGACCCCCTCCGCCCCCGCCCAGGCCACCGCAGCCAACGCCTCCCGCCTCGCCGACCCAGGGCTCACGGGCGCCAGCGTGACCTTCGCCCTGCCCGGTCCCGGCAGCGACATGACCTCCAGGCTGCTGGCCCTGGCGATGAGCGCGGGCTACGAGATCCTCCTCGAACCCGGCGTGAATTCGGTCCTGCGGGGAGAGGGCGGCGACGTGCCCAGCTCCCAGGGTGCCGCCCCCGCCAGCCCGGCCCAGGTGTCCTACTCCTTCGTGCAAAAGCCCTTCAACGAGGTCTGGCCGCTCGTGCTCGACCTCTACGGCCTGAGCTACGAGACCCTGAGGGTCGGCGGCAAGCCCGTCTTGCGGGTGAGCGCCAAGCCCGTTCAGCGAATCGTCAAGCTGCCGGGCACCCTCAGTGCCCCGCTGGTCGAACGGCAGCTCAAGCTGTCCTTCGGCACGCTGAAGACCGTGAGCAACAGTCAGAGCAACGCCGCTTCGTCCCAGGGGGCAAGTAGCAGCACCACCGAGACCACCCGCGAGGAAGTCGTGCTCGACTCGCCCACCATGCGCATCATCGCGGAGCCCGCCTCCAACAGCGTGATCATCCGGGGCACGAATCAGGAGGTGGCGCAGGTTCAGCGGCTGCTCGACGAGATCGTCGCCGTGCAGCCCCCGGCGGTCCGCACCGTCCCGGCCCCGGCGCCTGCCGCCCCCACGCCCGACGTGCAGCGCGTCTACAGCGTCAAGGGCCAGCAGGCCGACATCACCGCGCTGCTCGGCGCGCAGTACCCGGCCCTCAAGGTCACGCCGGTCGGGCAGACCGGGCAGCTCGTGATCACCGGGCAGCCGATTCAACTCGACACGGCGCTCACCCTGCTGGCCCAGGTGGACCGCGCGGCGCCGCCCCCCCAGGCCGGGCCGCAGACGGTGCAGCGCGTCTTCCAGCTCATCAACGCGAGCGCCGAGGAGGTCAAGGCGACGCTGGAGGGCACGCTGGCGCGCGAGGTGAGCGACCAGGGCGGCATCGGGCAGAACCTGACGAGCCTGCCCACCACCCTGCTCGACGTGAACGGCAACCCCATCAACCTCGCCCTGCCGCCCGCGAGCGGCACCGGCGCGGGCGGCACCACGGCGGGGACGCCGGGGGCGAGCACGACGGGCGCGGCCACGCGGCCCGCCGCCGAGGCGGTCACCCTGATCGCCGACAAGCGCACGAACACCTTGATCGCCCGGGGCACCGAGGCGCAGGTGCGGCAGATTGCCGAGCTGATCCCGCAACTCGATCAGGTCGTGCCGCAGGTCAACGTGCAGGTCCGGATTCAGGAGGTCACCGAGGACGCGAGCCGCAGCCTGGGCGTGGACTGGAAGGTGGGCTTCGGGGGCTTCAACGTTACCCTGGGGGGGGGCGGGCTCGGCGCGAGTTTCGACCCCACCCGCAGCCTGATGGGCTTCAACATCTTCCCGACCCTTCAGGCCCAGGAGACTCAGGGCCTGAGCAAACAGGTCTACGACGGCAGCATCACGATGCAGAGCGGGCAGCGGTCCCTGGGCGCGGGCGGCAGCACCCAGAATTCGTCGAACGGCGCGGCGGCCACCATCAAGTCGGGCGGGCGGCTGGAACTCAACATTCCCTCGGGCGCGGCCAACGTCCCCCCCATCCAGAAACAGATCGACTACGGCGTCAACCTCGACTTCTTCGACCCGCAGGTGGCCCCCGACGGCACGATCACCGTGCGCGTGCGCGGTCAGGTCAACACCCCGAAGTCCACCATCACGCCCTCCTCCGTTCCCAACGTGCTCGACTTCGCCAACAGCGAGGCGCAGACCACCATCACCTTCAAGAACGGCCAGACGGTGCTGCTCAGCGGCCTGCTCGGCAACACCGAGACGAGTGGCAAGCAGGGCACGCCCTTCCTGTCGAGCCTGCCCGTCATCGGCGGCCTGTTCGGCAAGCAGTCCACGACCAAAAAGGCCACCCAGCTTCTCGTCGTCATCACAGGGAGCGTCGTCAAATAGGCGGGACGGCAGGAAGGCGGGCGGCTCTCCACGCGGGGGGGGCCGCCCGTCTCCCCTCCCCCGCCGTCTGGGCAGCCCCTCCCGCCGCGCCCGGCCCCGACGCTACAGTCCCCGCATGAGGTACCTGACCGCCGGGGAGTCGCACGGGCCGCAACTGACGGCCATCATCGAGGGGTTGCCTGCGCAGTTGCCGCTCGGCAAGGGCGACATCGACCCCTGGCTGCGCCGTCGGCAGGGCGGCTACGGGCGGGGCCGCCGCATGGTGATCGAGACCGACGAGGCCCAGATTCTCAGCGGCGTGCGCGCGGGCCGCACGACGGGAGCGCCCGTCACCCTCGTGGTCGAAAACCGCGACCACCGCAACTGGACCGAGATCATGTCCCCCGAGCCGGGCAATGAACCCCGCAAAAAGGCCCTCACCGACGCCCGCCCCGGCCACGCCGACCTCACCGGCGGCATCAAGTACCGCCACAAGGACCTGCGCGACGTGCTGGAGCGGGCCTCGGCGCGCGAGACGGCGGCGCGCGTCGCGGTCGGGTCGGTGGCCCTCAAGCTCCTCTCGGAACTTGGGGTCGAGGGGGCGAATTACGTGGCGAGCCTCGGCGGCGTCGAGACGCGGCAGCCCTTCTCCTGGAACGCGCTCGACGCCATCGAGGAATCCGACCTGCGCACCCCGGACGCGGACGCGGCGGCGCAGATGCGCGAGCGGATCGACCGGGCGAAGAAGGACGGGGACACCCTCGGCGGCATCCTGGAGGTGCGTTTCCGGGGCCTGCCGGTGGGGCTGGGCTCCTTCGTCCACTGGGACCGCAAGCTCGACGGGCGGATTGCCCAGGCGTGCCTAAGCGTGCAGGCAATGAAGGGCGTGGAGATCGGGCGGGCTTTCGAGAACGCGGTCAAGCCCGGCAGCGGTGTGCACGACGCGGTGTACTACAAGGACGGGGGCTACGCCCGCGAGACGAACAGCGCGGGCGGTCTGGAGGCGGGCATGACGAACGGCGAGGAACTCATCGTCCGGGTCGCCATGAAGCCCATCGCCACGCTGATGAAGCCGCTCCCGACGGTGAACGTGCTCACGCACGAGGCGTCGGACGCCGCCCGCGAACGCAGCGACACGACCGCCGTGCCCGCCGCCGGGGTGATCCTCCAGTGCGTGATCGGCTGGGTGCTGGCCGACGCGCTGCTGGAGAAATTCGGGGGCGACACTCTGCCCGAGCTTCAGGAGCGACTGAAGGCGGCGCGGGACTACGCGCGGGCGTACTGAGGCTCCAGTGCCCTCGCCCCTGGCGGAGCAGGTGGAGGCGGGCCTCCGGGCCTCCCTCGCCCACCCGGAGCCTCCCGAGGGCGCGAGCCGCGGGCAGGGTGTGGCGGTCACGCTCGGAGGCGGGCTTTCCACTAGACTGTCCCCCATGCACGGGTCCGGCCTGATCGAGCGCCCCGTCACGTGGGTGGCGCTGGCGGGCTTCATGGGGACCGGAAAAAGCCGGGTGGGCTGGGAACTCTCGCGGATGCTCGCCCTGCACTTCGTGGACACCGACAAGCTGATCACCCGGGTGGTCGGCAAGACGATCCCCGAGGTTTTCGCCCAGGAGGGGGAGGGCTACTTCCGCGCCTGCGAGCAGGAGGTCGTGCACCGGGTCACCCGCCTCGACCACGCGGTCGTGAGCCTGGGGGGCGGCACCTTCATCCACGAGGCGAACCGCCGCACCCTGTTGGAGCGCGGGCCCGTCGTCGTGCTGTGGGCGAGCCCCGAGACGGTCTACCAGCGGACGAAGCACAGCGACCGCCCCCTGCTCCAGACGCTCGATCCCCTCGCGCGCATCCGCACCCTGATGACCGAGCGCGAGGAGCACTACCGCCAGGGCACCCTCCACGTCCACAGCGACGGGCGCCCCGCCGAGGAGATCGCCGGGGAGATCGTGGAGCGGCTGTGGGACTGGGCCGAGGCCGGGGCAGACCTGGAAGAGGCCGAACTCGTCGGGGCCGAGCGTGCGACGGATTGAGGTTGGCGGGGCACAACCCTACGCGGTGGAGGTCGGCTCAGGGCTGATCTCCCGGGCACGGGTTCCCGAGCGGCACGTCGCCCTGATCCACCCAGTGGACCTACCCGCTCAATTCGTTGAGTTGGCGCAGGCCGCCCTCTCCCCCAGCCTGACCGTCCCCGTTCCCGCCCGCGACGACTGCAAGACGCTGGAGGTCTTCTCGGGCGTGCTCTCGCGGCTCGCCCAGGCCAACCTCCCGCGCGCCGGGGCGGTCGTGGGGCTGGGCGGCGGCGCGGCGACCGACCTCGCGGGCTTCGTGGCGGCGAGCTACCTGCGCGGCGTGGCCTTCTACACCCTGCCCACCACCCTGCTCGGCATGGTGGACGCGGCGGTGGGGGGCAAGACGGGCGTGAACCTCCCCGAGGGCAAGAATCTGGTGGGCGCCTTCTGGCCCCCCCGTGCGGTGTGGTGCGACGTAGGCGCGCTCGCCACCCTGCCCCCCGCCGTCTTCGCGGAGGGCGCGGCGGAGGCGTACAAGCATGGCCTGATCGCCGACCCCACCCTCCTGCCCCGCGTCCTGTCGCCCGACTTCCGCCCCGGCGGGCCCGGTCTGGAGGACACCCTCGCGGACGCCATCGCGGTCAAGGCCGGGGTCGTCACCCGCGACCTGACCGAGAGGGGCGAGCGGGCCTTCCTGAACTTCGGGCACACCCTCGCGCACGCGCTGGAGGCCGTCACCGATCACGCCGTGACGCACGGCGAGGCGGTGGGATACGGGATGCACTACGCCGCCCGCCTCTCCCGCGCGCTGGGCGGGGCGGACCTGACCGGGCACACCCTCGCCTTCCTGCGCTGGCAGCGGCCCCGGCCCCTTCCCCCGCTGACCTTCGAGGACGTGTGGCCCTACATGGCGCGCGATAAGAAGGCCGACGCGGAGGGGGTGCGCTTCGTGCTGCTGCGTGACCTGGCGCGGCCTTACCTGGCGCGGGTGCCGGAGGACGTGCTGCGGCGGGAGTTCGCCCGGTGGCGGGAGGAGGTTGAGGGGCCCTTGGCCCGTGGCGTGTAGCTTGTGGGGACAGAAAAGTCCATGCAGTCGCTTTTCGACAGGCGACCGGCCCACGCCACACGCCCCACACCGGACTCGCAGAGCTGCAAAGCAGAGGTGCCCCCTTGATCCTCGTCCTGAACGGCCCCAACCTCAACCGCCTCGGCCTGCGGGAGCCGGGCGTGTACGGCTCGCAGACCCTGGAAGACCTGGAACGCCTGTGCGAGGCATGGGGGGCCGAACTCGGCGTCACCGTCACCTGCCGCCAGAGCAACTTCGAGGGCCAACTGCTCGAATGGATTCACGAGGCGCAGGAGCAGGGCTTTTCCGGCATCGTCATCAACCCCGGCGCCCTCACCCACTACTCCTACGCCTTGCGCGACGCCATCGCCGGGCAGCCCCTCCCCGTGATCGAGGTTCACATCAGCAACGTGGACGCGCGGGAGGAGTTCCGGCACAAGTCGGTCACCGCCGCCGTCTGCCGGGGTAAGATCAGCGGCCTGGGCTTCCTGGGCTACCGGCTGGCGATGGAGGCCCTGACGGAGAGCGGCGCGTGAGCTGGCGTCCTTACGAGGCGAGGCCGGACAGCACGGTCACGGGCACCCTACTCCAGTGGGAGGGGGTGGGCGACGCAAACCACACCCCGCGCACCCTCCTCGTCTGGCTGCCCCCCTCCTACGACACGGACCCAGACCGCCGTTACCCCGTCGTCTACTTCCACGACGGCCAGAACGTCTTCGACGCGGCCACGGGCTACAGCGGCGAGTGGGAGGCGGACGAGACGCTGACCGAGTTGGTGGCGCGGGAAGTCGAGGCCATCGCCGTCGGCATCCCCAACGGTGGGGAGCGGCGGTATCACGAGTACAGCACGTCCCGGCACCCCGACTTCCCCCCGGAGGAGGGCGGAGGCGGCGCGGACGACTACATCGCCTTTCTGGCGGACACGGTGAAGCCGCTGGTGGACGGCAGCCTCCGCACCCTGCCGGACGCGGCGCACACCTCCCTGATCGGCTCCAGCCTGGGCGGCTTGATCAGCCTCCACGGCCTGCTGACCCGCCCCGACGTGTTCGGGGGCGCGGGAGTGATGAGTCCCGCCTTCTGGGCCTGCCCCGGCGACGCCGAGCGGCTGGTGCGGGTGAGCCCTCCCCCCGCCGGGCGCATCTGGCTCGACATCGGCGGCCAGGAGGGACCCGACAACCCGGAACGCCAGCGGGCCTACTGGGACGACGCCCACGCCATGCGCGACCTGCTGCTGGACAAGGGGATGGGCGAGCGGCTGCGCTTCGTGGCCGAGCCGGAGGGGACGCACCACGAGAGCGCGTGGGCGCGGCGGCTGCCGGGGGCGCTGACGGTTTTGCTGGCGTCCAACGAGTAACGCGCTTCGCCCTTACCCGGTGGACGGCGAACGCTGTCCCACCAGAACCAGACTCTCTTCCCACAACAGCCGGGCCTTCGCCGGGTCACGGGCGAGGTCGGAGGCTTGGCCGAGTTGCGGGCCAGCCTTGCGCCCCCCCTGCACGAAGTACCGTCCGGTCATGCCCTGGTATTTCTCCCCGTCCACAAGCTGGGCCAGGTGGTCACCCGAGCGGACGGGCGTGCTGGCGAAATCGGGGCGGAGCCGGGCCAGCACGGGCAGGACCCGCTTCCACAACAGTTGAACCGGGCCGCCGTACCCGCGCGTCAGGCCGGTGCCGGGCATCAGGCCGGGGTCGAAGACGTTCACCGTGATGCGCCGCCCCTGGCTCCGGAACAGCCGGGAGAGGTGGAAAGCCGTCTGGGCGTTGGCGAGTTTGCTGGAGGCGTATCGGCGCATCCCGGCCCGCCACTCCGGTTCGGGCGCCTGGGCAACCTGGTCGGGAAAGGCGAGCGCCCGCGCGGAGGCGTCGTAGGGCGGGGGGTAACCGCCTCCCTGCCGCGGATCGTGCGTCCCGCTGCCGACGAACACGACGCGCGCGGGCTCGGCCAGGTGGGGCAGCAACAGATCGAGAAGCAGCAGGTGCCCGAGGTGATTGACGCCGAACGTCGCCTCGAACCCCTGCGCGGTGCGGGCGTGCGGGTGGGGGTACTGGATGCCCGCGTTCGCCACGACCGCACGCAGCGGCGGGAAGGCGTCTCCGGCCCAGCCCTCCGCCAGCCGCCGGACGGAATCGAGGTCGCCCAAGTCCAGCGGCAACACGCCTATGGCGGCCCCGGAGACCTGAGTGCGCAGTCGTCCCGCCGCGGCCTCCCCCGTCCCCACCGAGCGGCAGGCGAGCACGACCGTCCAGCCCAGACGGGCAAGGTGCAGGGCGGCCTGCTCCCCCAGGCCGGTGTTTCCCCCCGTGATCAGGGCGGTGCGGGCGTCGTTCATAGGAACCCCCTCCAAGGTATACACCGTCTACCTTGATGATGGACACTGTATACCTTGGTCCCAGGTGGGTCAAGCTGTACGCTGTCCACCCCATGCCCCAACCTCCCAAGATTCATGCCGACGAGGTACTGGCCCAGGCCCTGGCCCTGCTGGAGGAGGGAGGCGAAGGAAGTGTGACGGTGCGGGCGGTGGCGGCCCGTCTGGGGGTCACGCCAAACGCCCTGTATTGGCATTTCACAGACCGGGAAGCCCTCCTGGGTGCGCTCGCCGCTCGGGGAATGGGGGAGTTGCGGGACGCGCTGGCCGGGGCCGTTCCTCCCCGGGCGGAGGCACTCACGGACCTCTCGCCCGTGGCGGCGGCTTACCTGCATTTCGCGCGGACGCGGCCCCACCTCTACGCCCTGATGACGGCCCCCCACGCCGATCCCCGCATCAGCGGTGAACTGTGGGCCTTTGTCCTGGACCTGCTCACGCCCAGGCTGGGGGCGCGGCGGGCCGCTGAGGCGGGGGTGGCGCTGTGGGCGTACCTGCACGGGGTGGCGGGGCTGGAGGCCATGCGGCCCTTCCACGGTGGCAAGCCCGAGTCGGGGGTGGAGGCGGGCCTGCGGACGCTCCTGCGGGGCCTGGAGCAGGAAGACGCCTGAACCGGCTCGCCGACGGACTCTTCTTCGCGGTGTCCCCGCCCTTGTTCCCCTCCCCCTTGCCCTGATACACTCCCTAGCGGTGTTTCGCGCTTGGTAGGGCCGAAACGTTCGGGAGGCTCCCGGAGGCGCACGCAGACCTTTCCCCCAAAGGTGCGGGGCGCACTCGCAGCCAAATTCCCCCCACGAGGCAAGACGTGAAGACTTTCGTACCCAAAAACGACGAGCAGAACTGGGTCGTGGTGGACGCGGCGAACGTGCCGCTGGGCCGCCTCGCGACCCTGATCGCCAGCCGCATTCGCGGCAAGCACCGCCCCGACTTCACCCCCAATATCATCCAGGGCGACTTCGTGATTGTGCTCAATGCCGAGAAGGTCGTGCTGACCGGCGGCAAGCTGGACACCAAGGTCTACACCCGCTACAGCGGCTACCAGGGCGGGCTCAAGACCGAGACGGCCCGCGTGGCGCTGGCCAAGCACCCCGAGCGCGTGATCGAGCACGCCGTCTTCGGGATGCTGCCCAAGGGCCGCCAGGGCCGCGCGATGCACACCCGGCTGAAGGTCTACGCGGGTGCAGTACACCCCCACACCGCTCAGAAGCCCCAGCGGCTTGAGGTTCGCTAAATCATGGCTATTGAACAGTTCTACGGCACGGGCCGCCGCAAGGCCGCCGTCGCCCGCGTGTTCCTGCGCCCCGGCGAGGGCCGCATCATCGTCAACGGCAAGGAGTTCCAGACCTACTTCCGGGGTCTCTTGCGCGCCGTCCACGCCCTCCAGGGCTTCCGCGAGACGGGCACGGCGGGGCGCTACGACGCCGTGATCACCGTGGCGGGCGGCGGTCCCAGCGGTCAGGCCGACGCGATCAAGCTCGGCATCGCCCGCGCGCTGCTCAAGGTCAACCCCGACTTCCGCGCCCAGCTCAAGCCCCGGGGCCTGCTGACCCGCGACCCCCGCGAGGTCGAGCGCAAGAAGTACGGCCTCAAAAAGGCCCGCCGCGCCCCCCAGTTCAGCAAGCGCTGAGCGGACCCGGCAAAGCAGAACCCCCTTCCGAGTGGAGGGGGTTTTCGTTTGCGTTGCCCGTCCTAGGTGCGCTCCAGCGTCCTGTGCTCCACATCCACCTGCAAGGTCGTGCCCTCCGCCCCGACCACGAGCACGCGGCTCCCGGCGGGGAGGTCGGGCCCGGTCGCGCGCCACTCGCTGTCGCCGACGCGCACGCGGCCCACGCCGTTGACGATGGGGGCGGTGACGGTGACCGTGCGGCCCAAAAAGCGGTTCGCCCCGGTGTTGAGGGTGCCTTCCCCCTCGGTGCCGGGGAGGCGGGTCACGAGGCGGCGCCCGATGACGAAGGCGGCCACGCTCAGCGCCGCGAAGAGCAGGAGTTGCACGGTGACGGGCAGCGGCAGCACGAAGACGACGAGACCCAGCGTGAAGGCGGCCAGCGCCAGCCACACGAAGAACACGCCCGGCGCGGCGAGTTCGAGCAGCAGCAGGAGGGCCCCCAGCACCCACCAGTGCCAGGGCTGCACCCCGCCGAGGCTGGGCAGCCAGTCCACGGTCAGGGCCTCCGGGGGCCGCTCAGGACGGGCGTCTCGACCTTGCCGAGGTTGGTCATGGGGCTGTTCATGCTGTTGCCAGCGCCGAAGGCCTCACGCGCGACCTCCGCGATGCCCTGGATGCTGCCGAGGATGCTGGTCGCCTCGACGGGCAGGATCAAGGTCTTCTGGTTGGGGGCGGTGGCGATCTCCTTGAGGGCGTCCACGTACCGCTGCGCGATGAAGTAGTTGATCGCCTGCACGTTGCCCGCCGCGATGGCCTCGCTGACCATGCGGGTCGCCTCGGCCTCGGCCTGGGCGCTTCTCTCGCGGGCCTCGGCCTCCAGGAAGGCGGCCTGACGGCGCCCCTCGGCGTTGAGGATTTCGGCCTGCTTCTCGCCCTCGGCCTTGAGGATGGCGGCCTGGCGGAAGCCCTCGGCGTCGAGGATGTTGGCGCGCTTTTCGCGCTCGGCCTTCATCTGGCGGGCCATGCTGGCGACCAGATCGGCGGGCGGGCGGATGTCCTTGACCTCGATGCGGGTGGCCTTGACCCCCCACGGCTCGGTCGCCTCGTCCACCACGAGCAGCAGCCGGGCGTTGATCTGGTCGCGGTTGGAGAGCAGTTCGTCGAGGTCCATGCCGCCCATCACCGTGCGGATGTTCGTCATGGTGAGGTTGAGGGTGGCCTGCTCGAGGTTGCGGACCTCGTAGCTCGCCTTCGCGGCGTCGAGGACCTGATAGAAGACCACGGCGTCCACGGTGACGAGGGCGTTGTCCTTGGTGATCACCTCCTGCGAGGGCACGTCGAGGACCTGCTCCATCATGTTGACCTTGCGGCCCACCCGGTCGATGTAGGGGATGATCAGGTTCAGCCCCGGCTTGAGGGTGCGCAGGAACTTGCCGAAGCGCTCCTGGGTCCACTCGTAGCCCTGCGGCACGCTCTTGACGCCCGCGAGCAGGGTCACGATGACGAGCAGCACGAGAACGCTGACGAGGATAAGTACGCCCATAGGTTGTGGCCTCCTGTCTTCCCTACGCGGGGGCGGGGGCCTGGGTTCCCGCTCTACACTCGGCGGCGATGACGGGGCCGCTGGTGGAACTCAGGGACGTGACGGTGCGCGCGGGCGGGCGAACGTTGCTGGAAGACGTGACCCTCTGCCTGCACCCCGGCGAGGCCCTGCGCCTGAGCGGTCCGAACGGCGGCGGCAAGACGACCCTGCTGCGGCTGCTCGCCGGGGAGGTGGCCCCGGTGGGTGGGGAGCGCGTCTACCGGCTGGGAGGCGAGGTGCGGCGGTCGGCGGTGCGGGCGCGGCGCACCCTCTCGGTCGTGGGGCCGGACGCCGAGGCCTTCTACCTCACGCGCGAGTGGGCCCAGACCGTGCGCGACGTGCTCCTGGCGGGCTTCGAGGGCGACACGCTGCGGCTGTGGGAGGCCACCCCGGAAGCCCTCGCGCGGCTGGAGGAGGTCGCCTCTTTGACGGGCGTAGGCCCGCTTCTGGGCCGCGACTTCCGCACCCTCAGCCACGGGCAGCGGCGGCGGGCTGTTCTCGCCCGCGCCCTGATGCCGCGCCCCGAGGCCGTGCTCCTCGACGAATTCACCGACGGGCTGAGCGGCAAGGCGAGGGCGGAACTGGGCGGCGTGCTGACGAGGGTGCATGGGGCGGGCGTCGCCGTCGTGCTCGCCACCCACAGGCCGGAGGAGGCCCCACCGCTGCCCTGGCGGACACTGCACGTGAGGGAGGGGCGGGTCACGGCGGAGGGCGGGCCACCCACAGCGGCGGACGCGGACGAGTTTCTTCCCGTTCCGCCCGGCTCCGGCGACCTCGTGCGGCTGCGAAATGTACAGGTTTACCGTAACGGCCACCTCGCCCTCGGCCCGCTGAGCTGGACGTGGGAGGCCGGGCAGCACTGGCTCGTCACCGGGGAGAACGGCAGCGGCAAGAGCACCCTCGCGCGGCTGATTGCGGGGGAGTTCCACCCGGCCCTGGGCGGCACGGTCGAGCGGCCCTACCTGGCCCGCGACCTCCTGACCTCACGGCGGCGCACGATAGGACTGGTCGGTGCCGAGGTCGGCATCCGGCAGCGGCGCGAGTGGACGGGGCAGGACGTGATCGGCAGCGCGTGGGGCGGCACGGAGGGCTTCGCCCAGGGGCTCACGCCGGGGCAGGCCGGGCGGGTGGAGGCGCTCGCCGCGCACCTCGGCGTCACCGAGTTGCTCCCCCGCAGCGCCGGGACGCTCTCGCAGGGGCAACTGCGGCGCCTGCTCCTCGCCCGCTCGGTCGCGCACGCCCCCCGCCTCCTGATCCTCGACGAGGGGCTGGACTTTCTGGACACGGAGGCCCGCACCCGCTTCCTCGCGCTGCTGCCGGGGCTCGCCAGAAACGGCACGCACGTCATGGTGATCGCCCACCGCCCTGCGGACGCGCCGCCGGGTCTGAGCCACCACCTGCACCTGGGGGGCGGACAGGTGGTGTTCAGCCGACTCCTATAACCCGCCCGTCTGCGGCTGCGAAACTTTCCCCTCCAGCCGGTCGGCCAGCGCGTCGAGAAAGGCCCCCAGCGCCTCCGGCCCCGCCACCTGCGCGTGGGCGTGGCGGGCGAGGAGGGGCAGATTCCCGAGCTGCACGGCGTACCCGGCGAGTTCGAGCATCGCCTCGTCGTTGTCGCTGTCGCCGAAGGCGACGGTGCGCTCCAGGGGAATGTCCAGCGCCTCCGCGATCAGGGTGAGGGCCGCCCCCTTGTGCGCGCCGACCGGGGTGACGGTCAGGAAGTGGTCGTAGGGAGGCTGGGCCCCCGTCATCACGAGGCCGGGGTGCTTGGCCTTCAGACGGGCGGCGAAGTCCCTCACGCCGGGGTGGTAGAAGCCCACCTTGAGCACGCCGTCGGTGGGCGCCTCGGCGAGGGGGCGCCAGGAGCGCATCCGCATCCACGGCTCGGGCTCGCGGCCCGGCGGGAGGTCGATGTAGAGGGTTTCCTGCGTAAAGACCACGACGCGGGCGTCCTCCAGCTCGTGCGCGAGCACCGCCTCCAGCTCGCCGGGGTTGAAGCGGGCCTCGGCGCGCAGTTCCTCGCCGACCTCGATGCGACCTCCGTTGTTGGAGGCGATGGCGTCGGGCTGCACGGCCTCGCGCACGGGCCGGGGGGCGGTGTCCCGCCCGGTGATGATCGCCACCCGTACGCCCAACCCCTTCAGCCGCGCCAGCGCCTCCACGCTCGCCCCCGGCACCTCGCGGCCCTGGTCGGGAATCAGGGTGCCGTCGAGGTCGAAGGCGAGGAGCAGCGGCAAGCTGGCGGGCAGGAGACGGGGCGTGGTCACGCGGGGCAGCCTAGCAAGCCTGCGCCGGGGGGGATCGTGAGGGGCGGGCAAAAGCCCAGGCCGGGAAAACACAGGTCAAAGAAAACCGCCCACCGTCGCGGGCGGGCGGAAGGGGGGCAGGGCGGACTTACTCGCCGAGGGTCTCGACGGGCGTGAAATCGCTCCCGGCCTCGGTGGCCGTAACGGCGGGCGCGGCGGCGGTCGCCTTGGCGCGGGCGGCGTCTTTCATCACGCGGCTGCGGTCGCTCTTGATGCGGGCGGCCTTGCCGCGCAGCTCGCGCAGGTAGTACAGCTTGGCCCGGCGCACCTTACCGCGCTCCAGCACGGTCACCTTGGCGAGCAGGGGGCTGCTGAAGGGGAAGACGCGCTCGACGCCCTCACCGAAACTGATCTTGCGGACGGTGAAGCTCTTGCGGCTCCCCGTGCCGTTGACGGCGATGACCACGCCCTCGAAGGCCTGGTTGCGGGTGCGGTTGCCCTCGACCACCTTGGTCTCGACACGCACCGTGTCCCCCGGCTGGAACTCGGGGTGACCCTGCTTGACGTGAGGCTGCTCGACGGCGCGCAGGATCGCACCACGGTTGACTTTGACGGCACTCTGCATGTTGAACTCCTTCGCCAGCGGACCGCCCCACCTCCCGGCTGAGCCGGGCAGAGACGTTCTTGGCCTGATGTGCATCTCCCGCGCTCACGGCGGGGCGAACCTGGGGAGTATACCCGCCCCGGCGCCCGGACCTCAAGGGGCCGGTCCCGCCCGCTTCATTCCACCTTCACTGGCCCACGGCGGAGCCTGTTGGTCGCGCTCCTGGCGCTTCCCGGCTTGGGTCACCTTTCTCACGATCCGCCGGGCTCAAGATGCCCCTGTGGACGGGTCGGTCGAGAGGAGAGACGCCCTGCTGGCGGACGCGCAGCGGGCGGTGGGCGAGCATCGGCGCCGGGTGGCGGAGGCGCGGGCGCGCGAGCACGTGGGGGCGGCGGGCTGGGCGCAGACGAGCACGCTGGAGGCGATCATCCGGGCGGGGCGCGAGGGCCTGGCCGCGACCGACGCGCTGCGGCAGGTCGTGCGCCTGACGACCGAGCAGGTGCGGACGCTGCCGCTGGCCGCCCCGGGCGAGACGCGCGAGGCCCAGGCGCAGGCGCTCTCGGAGATCGTCCAGAGCGGCGAGGAGCAGCTCGGCGCCGCCGAGGCCCTCGACGCGCTGGTGCGCCGCGCGCTTGACGAGGTGGCCCAGACGCCCGTGAGCGAGGTGAGCGTCCAGGCCCTGCGCCGGATTCACGAGCGGTTGCAGGCGCAGGTCGGCGCCCTCTCGACCATCATCGAGGCGGCGCGGGCGCAATCGGACACCCTCGAACAGATCGCCCGGCTGGAGCGGGTGAGTGCCGATCACCTTCAGCGGGTGGAGGCCATCCGGCAGCTCGGCGCCCAGGAGGAGGTGCAGGCGCTGGGCGAGATCGGCGAGGAGGTCGTGGAACGTATCGCCGAACTCGACGAGGCCAACTCCCGCCAACTGGGGGTCCTGGCCCGCATCGGGGAGGCGGTGGTCGAGAAGGTGGCAGAGACGGGCACCACCCCTTCCGAGCAGGTTCAGGCCCTCGAAGACCTCGCCCACGCCGCGCAGGACAGGGCCGAGAAGTTGCGGGGACGCTGAGGGCAGGGGCCCGCAACCCGGGCCCCGTCACGAGAGGGCCCGTTCGCGCCGCCTGCCCGAACCCGGGGACGCAAAGCCGCGGCCCTTGTCTACCCCTGCACACCTTCGCTTCCCCACCCCGCGCCTATGCTCTCCCCATGCAGGCGGCGCGAATTTGTGGGGCTCCCGGGGACTGACGTTGCCGGGGCCCGCGCGCCCCACGTTCACCCCCGCTGGAGTGGCGGGGGTCTTTTCTTGGCGAGGAGAATAGGCACATGACGCAGACCCAGACCTTCACCCCCGGCTCGCTGGACGCGCAGGACGTGCTGCGGCTGGCCCTGACGAGCCGGGTCTACCGCGCGGCGGTGGAGACGCCCCTGAGCGCCGCCCCCGGCATCAGCGCCCGCACGGGCTGTGCGGTGTGGCTCAAGCGCGAGGACCAGCAGCCCATCTTCTCCTTCAAGCTGCGCGGCGCCTTCAACAAGATGAGCCACCTCACCCCCGAGGAGGCCGCCCGCGGCGTGATCTGCGCCTCGGCGGGCAACCACGCGCAGGGCGTCGCCTACGCCGCCCAGGAACTCGGTTTGAAGGCAGTCATCGTGATGCCCGTGACCACCCCCGAGATCAAGGTGCAGGCGTGCCGGTCGCGCGGCGCGGAGGTCGTCCTTCACGGTGACTCCTTCAGCGACGCCGAGGCCCACGCCTACCGGTTGCAGCGCGAGTCGGGCCTGACCTTCGTCCACCCGTACGACGATCCCCTGGTGCTCGCGGGGCAGGGCACCATCGCGCTCGAACTCCTGCGGCAGGTCGAGGGCGGCGCTTACACCGTGTTCGTGCCGGTGGGCGGCGGGGGACTCATCGCGGGGGTGGCCTCGGTCCTCAAGGCGCTGTGGGCCGACGTGCGGATCGTGGGCGTGGAGCCCGACGACTCCGACGCGATGTACCAGAGCCTGCAAGCGGGCACGCGGGTGCGGCTGGGCACCGTGGGCATCTTCGTGGACGGGGTGGCGGTCAAGCAGGTCGGCGCCTACACCTTCGACCTGACCCGGCGCTACGTGGACGACTGGGTGCGGGTGAGCACCGACGAGGTGTGCGCGGCGATCAAGGACGTGTTCGACGACACGCGGGCGGTGATGGAGCCCGCCGGGGCGCTGGCGGTCGCGGGCCTGAAAAAGTACGCCGCCGAGCGGGGCCTCGCGGGCGAGACGCTGGTGGCGCTGACCTGCGGGGCGAACATGAACTTCGACCGCTTGCGTCACGTCGCCGAGCGCACCGAGATCGGCGAGCGGCGTGAGGCGACCCTGGCCGTGACCATCCCCGAGCGGCCCGGCGCCTTCCGCACCTTTATCGAGGTGATCGGCCCGCGCGCCGTCACCGAGTTCAACTACCGCTATGCCCCCCGTCATGAGGCCCGCATCTTCGTGGGCGTGCAGCTCCGGCACCCCGGCGAGCGGTCGGAACTCGTGGACACCCTCACCGCGCACGGTTACGGGGTCACCGACCTCACCGACAACGAGATCGCCAAGGTCCACATCCGCCACATGGTCGGAGGCCGCGCCCCCGAGGCCACGAACGAGCGGGTCTACTCTTTCACCTTCCCCGAGCGGCCCGGCGCCCTCCTCGAATTCCTGACCCACCTCCACGCGGGCTGGAACATCAGCCTCTTCCACTACCGCAACCACGGCAGCGCCCACGGTCGCGTCCTCGCCGGAATCCAGGTGCCCGACGAGGACCTGGACGCCTTCGCCGCCTTCCTCCAGGGGGTCGGCTACCCGGCGACGGACATGACGGGGAACGCGGCATACCGGCTGTTTTTGACATAGCTGTCAGTGGTCAGCCGTCAGCGATCAGCAAAACAGGTTCTTTCTGACGGCTGAGAGCTGACCGCTCTCAAGGCAGTTCCACCACCCGCACGTTCCCGCCCCGCGCGCTGAGGTACGACAGCCTCTTTCCGTCCGGGCTGACGTTCCAGTCTCCCTGGCGGACCTGATCGCCGAGGTCGCCGAGGGTGCGCCAGGCGTTCGTCTGGGCGTTGTACTCGCGCAGGACGTGGGGGGAGCCGTCGGCGCGCAGGGGGATCAACAGGAGACGCCGGGCGTCGCGCCAGCGGTAGGAGCCGAAGGCGTCCAGCTTGCGCGGCGCCGCGCCCGAGGTGGGCCGCAGCCACAGGCCGTTGCGGCCCGGCGAGTCGAAGGCGACGTAGTAGATGACGCGCGAGCCGTCCGGGCTGACGCTCACCCCCCGGAAGGAGAGGGCGGAGGCGAGGGTGCGGCGGGCCCCCGTGCGCGTGTCGAGGGTAAAGAGGTCGCGGTCGCGGTTCGCCGCGCTGCGCTTGCCGTTCAGCAGGAGGGTCGTCTCATTCAGCCACCCGCTGATCCCGCCCCCGTAAAGGGTGGCGACCTGACGCGGCGAGCCGAACACGTCCGCCACGAAGACGCGGGTGGCGCGGCGGTCGAAGTTCCCCGCCGTGTCGCTGCGCGCGAACGCGAGCCGGTTCTCCGAGGCCGTCCACGTCACGTCCCCGCCGCGCGTGGGGAGGGTAAATCTCCGCCCGTCCGCGAGCCGCTCGATGGTGGTGTTCTCGCCCGTCCCCGGCCTGACCGCCCAGCGCAGCTTCGGAGAGAAGAAGGCGACGGTGGAGAAACGGCGGCTCACCGTCTCCCCGTCCGCCGACACCTGATAGATGCCCGTGGCGGAGCGCGCGGGCGGCCCGTCGAGGAAGAGCAGGGCCTGGGAGTCGGGCGTCCACACCGCGCCGGGGCAGCACGTGCCCGAGAGCACAGCCCGCGACGGCAGCGTGGCGGCGAGCGAGGAGGCCGGGAGGGCGAGGGCCAGGGCGAGGGCGAGGGCCCGTCTCACCGGGCACCCCCCGGCGAGGGCGGCCACGGACGGGCGAACTCGTTGAGGATTCGGCCACCCCGGCGCACCTCGGGCTGCGACTCGGGCGTCTGCCACCGGCGCGGCGCCGCGAGGTCGTACTGGTAGCCGCGCCCGAAGCTGCCCGCCAGCGCCAGCGAGTCCCAGTCGGCGGCGATGTAGGGCAGGGGGTTGAAGAAGCGCTGGTGCGAGCGGTCACGCAGCTCCAGGTGCAGGTGCGGGGCGCTGACACAGGTGAACTGCGAGTCGCCGCTCTCCCCGATGACCTGCCCGCGCGTGACCCGCTGCCCCACCCGCACGGATGAGCGCACCCGCAGGTGCCCGTACAGGCTGCTGAGGTTCCCCGCGTGGTTGATCACCACGTTGTGCGGCGGGCTGCCGTGCGGGCCGTCCACCTCGGCGACCACCCCGTCCCCGATGGCGCGCACCGGCGTGCCGCAGGGAGCGCTGAAGTCCAGCCCCGCGTGCACACCCTGGAGGTTGACGTAGGTCGAGCGGCGCTGGCGGTACGCCCCCGTCGTGTTGCCGTAGCCCTGCCCGAGCAGCCACGTCTCCGGCCCCGGCGCCCCGGCAAAGGGCAGCCCGAACTGCCGGGCGGGTTTCGCTATGGCGCTGTCCGGCAGCGCGGGCGCGTAGTGCGCCCAGGCCACCGCCCCGCCTCCCGCCAGGAGAAGGCCCAGACCCCAACTTCTCTTCCGCATGGGGGATGTTCGCCCGCCGCCGCCTTCAAGACGGTGCGGACGGTTACACGGGGGCTCAGGTTCCAAACCGTCAGGCTCTTCTCCGTTAGTCTTCTTAGTCTATGGCCCGCCCAGCCTGGAGACAGGCGGCGGGCAGCGGCGAAACCTCCTGCTGACGCCAAGGAGGTTTCGACACCGAAAGGAGCGTCCACATGCACAAAGTCGCCATCGTGGGCCGGCCCAATGTCGGCAAGTCCAGCCTGTTCAACCGCCTCGTCGGGCGGCGCGAGGCCGTCGTGGCCGATTTTCCGGGCGTGACGCGGGACGCCAAGGAAGGGCTGATGCTCTACCACAACCACCGCATCACCCTGGTCGATACGGGCGGGTTGTGGAGCGGGGACGAGTGGGAGCAGGCCATCCGCGAGAAGGCCGAGTGGGCGATGGAGGGGGCGCAGGCCGTGATCTTCGTCCTCGACCCGCGTGAGGGTCTGTCGGCGGCGGACTACGAGGTCGCCGAGTGGCTGCGCCGCTTAGGCAAGCCGGTGATCGTCGTCGCCAACAAGATCGACAGCCCCAAACACGAGGTGTACCTCGCGGAGCTGTGGGCTCTCGGCTTCGGCGACCCCATCGCCATCAGCGCCGAGCACGCGCGCGGCCTCGACGACCTGATGGAGCGGGTGATGGGTTACCTCCCCGAGGACGACGAGGACGTGCCGGAGGTCGCCCCCATCCGCATCTCGCTGATCGGGCGCCCCAACGTGGGCAAGTCGAGCCTCCTGAACGCCATTACCCAGAGCGACCGGGCCATCGTGGCGGACCGGCCCGGCACCACGCGCGACAGCCTCGACGTGGAGTGGAACTACGGCGGGCAGCGCTTCGTGCTGGTGGACACGGCGGGCATCCGCAAGAAGCCCGACACGGCCATCGAGGAGTACGCGATTCAGCGCTCCCAGGCGGCCATCGAGCGCAGCGACCTGATCTGGCTCGTCGTGAACGCCACCGAGATCGGCGACCACGAACTCAAGCTCGCCAACCTCGCCTACGACAGCGGCAAGCCCGTCATCGTCGTGGTGAACAAGTGGGACCTCGTGCCCGACGAGGACCTCAAGCGCACGGAAAAGGACCTCAACCAGAAGCTCCACCACATCGCCTTCGCGCCGCGGGTGTACACCTCGGCGATCAACGACTACGGCATCCACGACATGCTCGCCGAGGCGATGAAGCTCCACGCGAAGTGGCAAAGCCGCATCCCCACCGCCGAACTCAACCGCTGGCTGGAGGTCTGGCAGATGCGTCAGGCCATGCCCAACTTCCACGGCAAGCCGCTGAGGATGTACTTCATGACCCAGGTGGAGACGGCGCCGCCGACGTTCGCCATCTTCTGCAACCGCGCCGACTTCGTGACCCGCGCGTACGAGGGCTTCTTGCAAAACCGCATCCGCGAGGACCTGCAACTGGCCGGAGTGCCCGTGCGGCTGAAGTGGAAGGAGAAGGGGCCGTACCGGAGGGGCAAGAAGGGCGAGGCGGCGGAGGCGTAGGTCACACCGTCAGGAAAGGCCGTCCGGCGTGTGGGGCGGCCCTTTTCCTTTCAACCGCGACGACGCAGCGAGGCGACAAGCAGCAGCAAGGCGCCCACCCCGCCCACGAACGCGAAGAACGACCCCACCACCCCGGGCGGCGCGGCGTCCGAGGAGGCGAGCATAGAGAGCTGAATCAGCGCGATCAGGGCCACGCAGAAGAACTTCAGGCCCGCCGAGGCTTCCCGCGCGGCGGCCCGGTTGCGCTCGGGCGAGCCCAGGTCGGGCATGTTGATCACGCCGATCTTCTCCGTGTACGAGAGCAGCCCGTAGAGAAACAGCATGATCGTCGGCAGGAGGATCAGCCGTCCCTTACTTCCCAGCGTGGGCGGCGCGTTCAGGTTCATGCGCAGGGGCAGACTCTCGGGAAGAGCCGCCCAGTGATAGGCCAGCCACAGGAATGTCCCCACCAGCACGGCCAGCGCCGCCCCGTTGGTGGCCCGGCGGAAGCGGGAGGGCGGGGCCGGGTGCTCCACTACTCCGCCTGCCCCTCCCGCATCGCCACCCAGTCCTCCCACGCGAGGGCGGGCAGCAGCGCGAAGCTCCCGACGAAGAGCGTGGCGACCGCCGCGGGAAGGCGCACCGCCGTCTTGCCGTTCAGCACGAGGTAGAGGGCTCCCAGGGTGCTGAGCGCCCCCACGTCCATGAACATGACGCGGGCGAAGGTGCTCTGTCTCAACGTGCCGCCGAGGCCGAGGTCGTCGGGGCGGGCGCGGCCCAGCACGGCGGTCAGGACGAGGAGGACGAACAGCGAGGCATAGAGCCTGAGCCGTTCG
The DNA here is from genome assembly GCF_002869765.1 of Deinococcus planocerae. NCBI lineage: Bacteria > Thermotogati > Deinococcota > Deinococci > Deinococcales > Deinococcaceae > Deinococcus > Deinococcus planocerae. The sequence continues at coordinate 20,994 of NZ_PNOR01000018.1, forward strand.
GGACCGGGGGCGCGGTACTTTTCGAGCCACGCGGGGGTGGGCGCCGTTTTCGTCATGGCCCAGCGTACCCGTTCCCGGCGGCAGGGAGGACCGGGCCTTCCCCTCCTCAACGTCTTCACACCCGCCCCATGCCCCCCTGTGCATACCGTGACCTCTGGGAAACGTGGTCCGGTGGCTGCTGGGAGGGCTCGTCGTCTTCAGTCTCGCGGCGTGCGGCCCGGCGAACGGGGGCGAGAACGACGACGAGAACGAGGAGAACGAGAGTGGCGGCGCCAACTGAGCGGCCCGTGCGGGCCGGGTCCGGGCGCGTCCTGCCCCGCTTACACTTCGTGCCCGGGTGACCCGGCACACTGGTGTATGTCCACAACCCGCCTCTTCGCCGCGCTGACCCTCGCCGCCTGGCTCTCCTCCGCGTGCGCCCAGAACAACCAGAGCGCCGCCCCGCAGGTCCGCTTCACCCCCTTCGTGAGCGGCCTGGAACAGGTCACCACCCTCACCCACGCGGGCGACGGTTCGGGCCGCCTGTACGCCACCGAGCAGGGCGGGCGCGTGCGGGTGATCGAGCGGGGGAGGCTGCGCGCCCAGCCGTTCCTCGACGTGGGCACCCTGACCCGGGCGGGCGGCGAGCGGGGCCTCCTGGGCCTCGCCTTCGATCCCGGCTACAAGACCAACCGCCGCCTGTACGTCCACTACACCGACCGGAGCGGAAACACGGTGCTCGCCCGCTACACGGCCACCCCCGACTTCTCCCGCGCCGAGCCGGGGAGCGCCCGCATCCTCTTTACCGCCGAGCAGCCCTACGCCAACCACAACGGGGGTCAGGTGGCCTTCGGGCCCGACGGTTTCCTGTACCTGGGGCTGGGGGACGGCGGGTCGGGGGGCGATCCGCAGAATTTCGGGCAAAACCTCGCCTCGCCCCTGGGCAAGATCTTGCGCTTCGACGTCGGGGGTGACGCGGCGCGGCCCGCCCCCGGCAATCCGTTCCTCGGTCGGCAGGGCGCCAACCCCAACATCTGGGCGTACGGTCTGCGCAACCCCTGGCGCTTTTCCTTCGACCGCGTTTCGGGTGACCTGATCATCGCCGACGTGGGCCAAAACGAGTTCGAGGAGGTGGACCGCCAGCCCAGGAGCAGCCGGGGCGGCGAGAACTACGGCTGGCGCGTGCGCGAGGGCCGTTCGTGCTTCGACCCGCCGAGCGGCTGCCGCTCCCAGGGCCTGACCGACCCGGTGCTGCAATACGGGCGCGACGAGGGCCAGAGCGTCACGGGCGGGTACGTGTACCGGGGAAGCGCCCTCCCCGCGCTCAAGGGGCAGTACGTCTTCGGCGACTTCGGCACGGGGAACGTCTGGGCCGCTCCCACGACCGGGCAGAACTGGAACAAGGTCAGGATCGGGCGGGTGCAAAATCCCTCCGCCTTCGGGGAAGACGAGGCGGGAGAACTGTACGTGGCCGAGTACGGCAGCGGGCGGGTGCTCAAGCTGGGCCGCTGAGGCCTGCCCCGCCCCGACCACGGGTGCGCACCGGGCGTCCGGTTCCTCCGAACAGACCCCCGGCGCTCCGCTTCCCTCGGCCCACAGGTGACGGGAAGGCCCCCCGAGCCCCAAGCTTGGGGAGGCGGCTTACCTTTTGACCGCGTGTCCTGCTCCAGCGTGGGGGCACGTCACCTCCCAGGCCACGGAAGACGACGGGCGCCGAAACCCCTATAAGGACCCGCTCACCATCGCCGTCTCGGTGGCCGCGCAACTGCTGCAAGTGCTGGAAGTCCCCGTCGTGGCCGCCGCGCCCATCCCCTCCACCTCCCCAGAGGGGTGAACGGGGGGGAGAAAAGGGCGTGGCGCAGCAGAAGAGGCCCCGGGATGCTTGCCCGGGGCCTCCTCGTGAGGCTCTTACCGCCCGATCTGGTCGAGTTCCCCCCGGACCGCCCCCGTTTCCTCCAAAAAGGCCAGGTTCTGCACGTAGGGCACGCGCTCCACGATGAAGGTCTGCGCGGCGCGGTCCACCCCCAGGGCCATGCCGACGGCAAAGAGGGCCAGCACCACCCCGAAGGCCCGCTGTAACCCGCCCAGGTTCCGCAGCAGGGCCGGCATCCGGGTCAGGAGGCGCCGCCCTCCCACCATCACCGCGAACATGGGGAGGGCCACGCCGAGCGCGTAGGCGGTCGTGACGGCGGCGGCGAAGGTCGTCACCTGCCCGCTGAGCGCCAGGGTGGTCACGCTCGCCAGGATCGGCCCCACACAGGGCGTCCAGACGAGGCCGAGGGTGGCGCCCACGAGCAGACCGCCCACGAACCCGTCCCCGCCGCCGCGCGCTGCCCCCTGCGGCACCGCCCGCGCGGCGAGTTGCTCGAAACGGCGACCCAGCGCCGGGACCGCCAGCGTCAGCCCGAAGGCGAACAGCAGGGCGACGGCCCCCCAGCGCAGGGCCTCAGCGGGGATGCCCAGCGCCGTGACGAGCGTGCTGAGAAAGAGTGTGAGGACCACGAAACTGCCGATAAATCCGGCGACGATGCCCCAGGGCCGCGCCCGTCCACCCACCGTGCCCGAGAGCACCACGGGCAGCACCGGCAGGATGCACGGCGACAGCACGGTCAGCACGCCGCCGAGGAAGGCCACCAGCAGCAGGAGCATGGCGTTACCGCACCATGCCGGTCTTGGCGACGATCTCGCGCACGCCGCCGCCCGACCACTTGGTCAGCGCCCTCCCCCCCGCGTCCACAAGGACGAAGGTGTGCTGGGAGGTGATGCCGTACTGCCGCTTCAGGGCCGTCTCCCGGTCGTAGTCGGTCTTGAAGACGACCACGTTCCTCGGCAATCCCGCCAGATTCTTCGTGAGGTCGGCGTCGGCGGCCTTGCAGTTGGGGCACCACGTCGCGTGGAAGAACAGCACCCGCCGCATGCCCTTCGCGGCGTCAAAGGCGGCCTTGGAGTAGGGCTGGTACGCCGTCGTCTTCATCATGGAATCGCCCGTCATGCTATGCCCGGTCATCGTGTTGGACGAGGGCGCGGCGGCGAAGGCGGTGGCGAGCAGGGCGGCGGCGAGGGCGGACAGGTGGAACTTGTTCATGTTGGCCTCCTGACCTGGGTACGGAGGGAAGGGGGCGAAGGTTCAATCGCCTTGCTGCGGACGGTGCAGAAGGCGGAAGGCCAGGGACGGGGTGCCTTCTGCCTTCGACCTTCCGCCCCCATCAGCCACCCGCGCGGAGGGTCTAATCCTCCAGCCGCCCCCTCGTCGTCAACGAGGCGTCGAGGAGCCGCACGCCCGCGCCGCCTCCGTCCACGGCGCCCTCGGCGACGGCGAAGGTGCCGCCGGGCAAGGTGGTCACGTCCATCGGGTGCCGGGCGGGCACGGGGGTCACCGCGCCGCTTTCCAGGTTCACCCGCGTCACCCGCCCCGCGCGGTCGCTCAGGAGGGCGAGGTCGCCGTTCAGGGTGAGCTTGTCGGGGGTGCCGGGCACGGCCCACTCGCGGCTCACGCGCCCGGAGTCGTCCAGCCGCAGGAGGCGGCCCCCCAGGTCGAGGACGAGCACGCCGTCCCGGGTCCCGGCCAGGGCGACGGGAGCCCCGCCCACCCGCCAGCGGGCCTGCACCCGCAGGCTGACGGGATCGAGGACACAGACCTCGCCGCCGAGATGATGGGTGACGTACAGCCGCCCCCCGCGCAGGAGCACGCCGTCCATCACGTCCGCGAGAGGCATCTCGCCCTCGTCGGCCAGGGCGACGACCGTTCCGCCGAGGCGGCCCACCTCGCCCCGGGCGCTCTTGAAGTAGACGGCCCCCTCCCCGGCGGCGAGCCCCGCCACCCCGCCCGGCACGGGAATGCCCCGCAACACGCGCAGGGGGTCGGGCTGGACCTCCAGCACCCGGTCGTTGGCGGCGTCGGCGAGGTAGATGCGGTTGCCCAGCCGCACCCCTTCGGTGAACCACGCGGGCTGCCGTCCCCCGGTACTCACGGAGGCCCGCGCCCGGTCGCCCCGCACGAGCGTCACGGTCCCCGCGCGGTCGTTGCTCGCCACGATCAGGTCGGGCCCGGTGCTCACGACAACCGCCGGGTCGGGCAGGGGCCCCGCCGAGGTGCGCGAGCCCGGCAGCAGGGCCCCCGTCACGAGGAGGACTGTCAGCGCCGCCGCGAGGCCCAGGCCCCAGGCGGGGCGCAGGACCGGGGGCCTCTCGCGGCGGCGGGTCTGCCGGGCGCGGCTCAGAATGGCCGCGCGCACCCCGGGCGGGGGAGCCTGCCCGGGCACCTCCTCCAGCAGGGCGAGTTCGACCGAGCGGAGAAGAGCGAGTTCGCGGGCACAGTCGGGGCAACCCTCCAGGTGCGCGGCGACCTCTACCGGCAACGGCTCTCTCCGCAAGATGTGGGCTTCCAGCGCCTCACGGACCTCCGCACACGTCACGCCCCTCCCGCCTAGTCCAGCCATGTGCTCGCCTCCTCGCCCAGCACGCGCCGCAGGTGGTCCAGGGCGTACTTCAGGCGGCTCTTGACCGTGCCCACCGGCACGCCCATGCCCTGCGCGATCTCCTCCCGGCTCTGGCCCCCCAGGAAAGCGCGGCTCACGGTCTCGCGGTGCGCGGCGCTCAGGTGGGCGAGGCCCGCCCGCACCCGCTCACCCCGCCGCTCAGCCTCGGCCCGCTCGCCGGGGCCGGGCCGGGGGTCGGGGAGGGGCAGCGTCTCGCCCGCCTCGTCCACCAGGGGCAGATGCGCCCGCTCGGCGCGCAGGCGGTCGAGGGCCCGGGACCGCGCGAGCACGAGCAGGTAGGCGCGCAGCCCGGCGCGGGCGGGATCGTACCTCTCGGGCCGCTCCCAGAGCGTCAGGAACACGTCCTGCAAGGTGTCCGCCGCGCCCGCCTCGCCCAGCAGGCGCACGAGAACCCCGTACACGGCCCCGGCGTGGCGGTCGTAGACCTCGGCCAGGGCCTCCTCGTCGCGCCCGCGCAGCCGGGCGGCCAGGGCCGCGTCGCCTTGCACCGGGTCAGCCACCTCGCCCCGGCGCCCCCGGGTCCAGGTCAATTCGGCAAAGAGCCACGTCACACCCAGGGTACGGGGGCGGGGCGGGAAAGGTTCAACCGGCGCCCGCTCTCCGCCAAGGGAAGGCAGGCACGTCTCAGGTCTCCCGCTCGTCGCGCACGAGGGCCACGTAGAGCGCCTCCACCTTCGCCCGCGCCCAGGGGGTCTTGCGCAGGAACTTGAGGCTGGAGGGCACGCTGGGATTTTGCTCGAAGCAGCGCACGGGCACCCGCCGCGCCAGGCCGTCCCAGCCGTAGCGCCCCTGGAGCCGGACGACGATCTGTTCGAGGGTGACGCCGTGCAGGGGGTCGTTGTGCGGTTGGTCGGTCATCCCGCCCATGATGGAGGCGGGGTGCTCCCAGCCACAACCCGCGGGCGGCCCCAGGCGACACGGAAGCGGGGGGCAGGCTGTGCGAACATGCCGGGTGTGAACTCGCTGCTGCTTCGTTCCATGCTCGTGACGGGCCTCCTCATCGCGGCCCTGAACGTGGTCTTCGCCGGGGTGGAGTACGGCTTCGGGAACCTGCCCGTGTGGTTCTGGCTCGCCCAACTCCTCCTGATCCCCGCCATGATCGTTCCGGCCCGCATGTTCCCGGAAGCGGCGGCGACCCGCGCCTACCCCCGCCGCGCCCTGCTCTACGCCCTCGGGTGGCTCGCCCCCTACGCCGTCTACCGCTTCACGGGCGACGCCCTGCGCCTCACCTTCAACCCCACCGCCTCGCTGTTTGCCATCGTCTTCACCTGCGCGCTCTTCGGGCTGATCTTCGCGGCGATCCGCAGGCCGCAGTAGGGGGAACGCACATGAGGCTCGCCGTCTTGGGCGACGTTCACGGCAACCACCTCGCGCTGGAGGCGGTGCTGGCCGACGTGCGGGAGGCGGCGCCCGACCGGGTGCTCAACCTCGGCGACACGGTGTGGGGGGCCGCCGACCCGGGAGGCGCGTGGGCTCTTCAGCGTGAATACGCCCCGCCCAGCGTGCGCGGCAACACCGACGAGCGGGTGGCCGGGCTGCGCGCGGGCAAGGAGACCCTGCGCGCGTGGCTTCTCGCCCAGCTTCCGCCCGAGGTGCCGGGCCTCCTCGCCGCCCTGCCCACCTTCCTCGACGTGGCGGACGGCGAGGTCCGCGTAGCCCACGGCAGCCCCCGCAGCCCGTGGGAGGACCTGATGCTGACGGAGGTGGGCGAGCACACCCGCCCCGCCCGCTTCCGCGAGGTGCGCGAGAGGCTGGGCGGCTTCACCTTCGACTCGGGCGGGCGCGTCTGCGTCGTCGGGCACACGCACCGCGAGATGCTGAGCGTGGTGGACGGGGTGACGGTGGTGAACGCCGGACCCGTCAGCCGTCAGAAGGACGGCCTGCCCCTTGCCCGCTGGGTGCTCCTCCCCCGCCGCCAGGGAACCTGGGCCGCCGAGTTCCGCCGCACCGCCTACGACGTGGAGGCCGCCGCGACGTGGGCCAGGGCACACGCTCCGGCCAGCCTCGCCGACCTCGAAGCGCAGTGGCTGACGCAGGGGAAGGAGCCGTGAGTGGCGAGGCGCGGCCTCTCCGGGTGCTGTTCGTCTGCACCCGGAACCGGCTGCGCAGCCCCACCGCCGAAGCCCTCTTCCGCACCCACCCCGGCTGGGAGGTCGCCTCGGCGGGCACGGCGCGGGACGCGAACACGCCCCTCACCCGCGACCTGCTGGAGTGGGCGGATGTGGCGGTATGCATGGAGAAGGGGCACCGCGACTGGATACGCCCGAAGATCAAAGGTGCCCTGTCCGATGACCGCCTCCTCACCCTCGGGATCCCGGACGAGTACGAGTTCATGGACCCGGACCTCGTGACGCTGCTGGAACGGCTCGTCCCCCCGCGGCTGGCGGGGAAGGCGCCCCGGTGACGCTCAGCCACGCGGGCCGAACTCGTAGACCGCGCGCCAGGGCTTGTACTCGGTGCTCACCTTGTCGGTGCGGGTGCCCGCCGCGTCCTTGATCGTGCGCGTGATGTAGAGCTTGTAGCCGTCCTGCGCCCAGTCCACCTGCCGCAGGGCACCCGGGCGCATCTCCGGGTTCACCACGTACTGCGCGGGCGGGTGCGGCGTGCGCGAGAGGATCACGGCGGGATGGACGGTGACCGTGCGCTCCGGCTTGACGCCCCACACCTGCACCGCCAGCGTGCTGCGGGCGTTGTCGTTCACCGTCTTGATCAGGAGGGGAGCCCCGGTGTCGTTCCTCATCTTGAGGTCCACGCCGGGGTCGTACACGGCGGCCTCGAAGCCCACCTGCGGCTCGTAGTAGCTCACCCGGTAGGAGTGCGGATTGCGCTCGACGACCGGCAGCCCCGCCGAGTACAGGGCGCGGAAGGCCGTGGTGGACACCTGACACACCCCGCCGCCCAGCCCGTCCACCGTGCGCCCCCCGCTGATGATCAGCCCGCCCACGAAGCCGTTGCCGGGCGTGATGGGTCCGAGGGCGTTCAGGAAGCTGAAGTCTTCCCCGGCGGGCACGACCACCCCGCTGATCTTCGCGGCGGCGACGGCGACGTTGGCCCGGCGCTCGGGGCTGCTGCGGTAGTACGTGCTGCGCCCCGTGGCGATGAGTTCGAGCCCCTGCGGGTCGGGCAATTCGGCAAGGCGCAGGGTGGGACGGCTCACCTCGCTGGGAAACACGAGCGTCGTGACCGCCGGGTCGAGAATGGCCTTGCGGAAGGCGGCGAGGGCGGCCTCCCGGCTGGTGACGAGGCCCGCCTTCTCCCCCACCCTCACCAACTCACCGCCCCGCTGGACGTAGCGGGCGTTTTGCGCGGGTCGGTCCATCTCTCCGGTGAAGCGTTCGAAGACGGCCTGCACCATCGCGTCGTCGAGGACGACGCCCGACCCGCGCACCCAGTACAGGTTGGCGACTTGCAGGGGCCTCAGCTCGCCCGTGAGGTCCGTGCCCTCCAGCCGCACGGTCAGGGGCCGGATCAGGCGGTTGCCGCGCTCCACGTGCGCCCGCACGGCCTGGGCGGTGTGCCGCGCCTTCCACTCGGTCACGGGCACCGTCAGGGTGGTCAGGGCGGGGTTCGCGGCGTAGGCGTTCGCGGCGACCTCCACGGCGGCGCGGCGGCCCGGGGCGTCGGGGGTCACGGCGTAGCGGAGGATGGCCTTGTCGAAGAAGACGGTCGCGTCCTTCGGCTGGGTGTTCACCTCACGGGTGAGCGCCGAGAGCCCCGCGCGGGCCTGGGCGGCGTCCACCCTCGTCGCCAGCGGGAACTCCTGAACCCGGGCCTGGCCGATCCAGGCCCGGACGCGCTCGAACACGTTGCGCTCCGAGCCCGCCCGCGCGGCGGCGTCCAGGCTCGCCCCCACGTCCGCCCGCCAGCCCAGTCGGTCGGCTCCCACCGTCCAGGTGCGGGAGCCCGCCGTCACCGTGACGCGGGGGGCGGCGCCGCGCTCCTTCAGGGCCAGGGCCGCCTCCTCGCGGGTCAGGCCACCCACGTCCACCCCGGCGACCCTCAACCCGGGGGCAAGTTTCCCGCCGTCCCCCACGGCGACCCCCAACGCGAGCGCGCCGCCCAGCAGCGCGGCGGCAGACAGACCCACGGCCCAAGCCCTCTTCACCCCCCCAGTGTAGAGCGGGCAGGGGAAGGGCGCGGGCCGATTTTCGTACAGGTGGGGGCCGGGCCTTTCCTACCGCCGCTCGCTGCCTATGCCCAGGTTCTGCGCGATGGCGTCGGTGACCTTCTTCTGGGTGTCCTGCACCTCGGCGACCACGCGCTCGCCGCTGTCGAGGTCCATCACGAAGTGGTCGCCGTCGAGCCGCACCCGGCTCAGAATCTGGGCCTCCCCCTGCGGGCGGATGGAGGCGCGCAGCTCGACGAAGCGGCGCATGGGCGTGCGGATCACCTTGGGGGCGAGCACCTCCTCCACCTGAAAGATGCCGCCCGAGTTGTTCATGGTCACGTTGATGAGGACCGGCATGTCGCGCCCGCGCTCGATGACGACCTGATCGACGGCGAGCGCGCTGATGGAGTGGATGTCCACGCTGCCGAGCGCAAAGGCCTTGCGCCCCCGCCCCTTGGTGATGTCGGTGCCGTCCGCGACCGCCGTGATGCCGCCCTCCAGCGTCAGCGGCGGCGGGCCTAAGTCGTGGCAGTTGATCGCCCCCAGGATGAAGGAGCGCACCTTCATCCGCTTGAAGGGGTCGGGGTAGAGGGGGCCCATGATCCGGTCGAGGATCGGCAGCGCCAGCGCGACCCCGTGCCCCTCGTGGCCGACCCGGTGGATCTGGTTGCCGATGTCGTGGAGCATCGTCCCCAGGATCACCGTCAGGAACACGTCGTCGGGGTCGCCCACGCCCGACTCCATCAGGTCGGGCTTGACCCCCGCCTCCAGCAGCAGCTCGGTGATCGCCATGCTCGCCGCGCCCGTGATGAAGGCGTGGACGCGCCCGTGGTCGTTGTACCCGAGCTTGCGCATGGTGATGTAGTTCGCCATGTCCCAGTGCGCCAGGGCCTCGGGGTCGCCGCGCACAGCCTCGTACGCGGCGAGCGCCCGGGGGTAGTCGGCGAGGTCGGCGCGGATCGCCCGGTGCGCCTCCTCGATCAGCTTGGCACGGGGGGTCGTGTACTCCACCACCCGCGCGCCGTTGACGGGGATCGCGAGTGCCGCCTCGGGGTGGCGGCTCTCCACGTCCTGCACGGTGCCGTCTTGCACGCTGAGGGTGAACTTCTGCTCTCCCGACATGCTGTCCTCCAACTCTGGCCGTTCGTTCCCGGGCGTTTGCCGCCTCGACTCACTCACCTTGGAAGGCCGCCCGGCGCTTGGCGAGGAAGGCCGAGGTTCCCTCGCGGAAGTCCTTGGTAGCGACCGTCATCCCGAAGAGGTCCGCCTCCACCTCCTGCCCCGCCTCCAGCGTGGTGTCGAGCCCCCGGCGCACCGCCTCCTTCACGAGCGAAAGGGCGATGGGCGCGTTTTTCAGCATGGCTTCGGCCACCTCGCGCGCCTTGGCGAGGGGATCGTCCGCCACGTAGTTCACCAGCCCCATGCCGAGCGCCTCCTCGGCGGGCACCTGCCGCGCCGTGAGCATCATGTCGAGCGCCCGCCCCGAGCCGATCAGCCGCGCGAGCCGCTGGGTGCCGCCGAAGCCGGGAATCAGGCCCAGCGAGACCTCGGGCAGACCCAATTTCGCGTTCGGGGACGCCACCCGCACGTCGCACGCGAGCGCGAGTTCGAGGCCGCCCCCGAGCGCGAAGCCGCCTATCGCGGCGATCACGGGAATGGGCAGGCTGGCGACCGAATGCATCACGTCCTGCCCGGCGAGGGCGAGTTCACGGCCCGCGTACACCCCGTCGAGCTGCGACAGCTCCTGAATGTCCGCCCCCGCCACGAAGGCCCGGTCGCCGCCCCCGGTGACGATCAGGGCCCCCACCTCCGGATTCTCGATGACGGCCTCGACCGCCTGCGAGAGTTCGTTGAGGGTGTCGGCGTTCAGGGCGTTGAGCGCCTTGGGCCGCGTGACCGTCAGCACCGCGATGGGCCCGTGCTGGTCGAGCTGAAGGTTGCGGAATTCGATCTCGTCGAGCATCGTCATTCCCTCATCCTGCCACGGGGAGGTCGGGAGAAAAGAAAGGGTCGCCTCCCCCTACCCCCCCGCGAGGGTCACGATGGCGCCCAGGGCCACCCGGATCATCCGGTCCACCCCGCCCGCGAGCACGTCGTCCGGGACGAGCTGCGGGTCGCCGATGTCGTTGCTGCACGCGGTCAGGCACCCGGCGCGCAGGCCACGCTGCGCCGCCACCAGGAAGATCGCGCTCGCCTCCATCTCGAAGCCCAGGACCCCGCGCGAGGCCCACAGCCGGGCGTGTTCGGGCGTGCTCGCGTAAAAGGCGTCCTCGGTCATCACCAGACCGACGTGGTGCGGGACCCCGTGTTCACGGGCGGCGCGGACGGCGGCCTCCACGACCTCGAAGCTCGCGGCGGGAGCGTAGGGAGCGCCTCCCAGAAGCTGCCGGGTGGTGCCGTCGTTCGGCACGGCGGCGGTGGCGACCACGAGGTCGGCGGGCTTGACCGCCGGGGTCGCGCCGCCCAGCGTGCCCACCCGGATCAAGGTCCGCGCCCCCAGCCGGGCGAGTTCCTCGGTCACGATGGCCGCACTCGGGCAGCCCATCCCGGTCGTCTGCACGCTCACCCGCACGCCCCGGTAGGTGCCCGTGAAGCCCAGGAGCTGGCGGTGCTCGGTGTAGAGCGTCGCGCCCTCCAGGTACCCCTGCGCGATGCGGCGGGCGCGGTGGGGGTCGCCCGGCAGCAGGACGTACTCGGCCACGTCCCCGGGTCGAGCGCGCACGTGAATCTGGGTCATGGGAGCGAGTATAGGGACCTGGGCCGCCGACCCAGGCTGCCGACGCTGATGAGAAATCCGGCCAGCCCCTCACCCGTCCGGACACCAGGATGAGAGAGGCTTCATGAACCCACGCGCTCAAGCTCCCTCAAGCTTTCTCATGGATGAGGTTGGTCAGGGCTCCGCAGCCGGGTCTCGGAGGCTCATGCGGGCGCGCTCGTCTTCAGGCTTTCCTCATTCGGTGGGCTTTTTGTCGGCTTTTCCACGAACTGTAACGCAGTCCCCAAGGTTCAGTCAGGCAGCTTCACAAGGCACTCACGCGGGCTGCCTACGGTAAACCCATGCACCGGGGCGGCTAGGGCCGTGCCCGTGCGAAGGTAAAGGAGAACCCATGCGCAAGTCCCTGATCATCGCGTCCACCCTGGCCCTCAGCGTCGGCGCCGCCAGCGCCCAGGACACGACCACCCCCGCCGCACCCGCCACCCAGACCACCCCCGCCCAGGCGCCTCCGGCGCAGACGACGCCGGCCCAGACCACGCCCGCCACCACGACCCCGGCGACCACGACCGCCACCCCCAGCCAGGTCACGACGTTCAGCGACGTGCCCGCCGGGCACTGGGCGAAGGACGCGGTGGACGTGATCGTGCAGCGCGGGCTAATCCAGGGCTTCCCGGACGGCACCTTCCGCGGCAACGAGAGCCTGACGCGCTACCAGGCCGCCCTGATCTTCTACCGCCTGCTCCAGGGCGGCGGCCTGAGCAGCGGCAACCTCAGCCAGGGTGACCTGACCACGATCACCCGCGGCATCCAGGAGGTCAGCACCGAGCTGGCCGCGTTGACCACCCGCGTGACCGACCTGGAGCGCCTGAGCGCCGACCAGCAGGCCCGCATCACCGCGCTCGAGGGCCGCATCGCCGCCCTGGGCACCGGCACGGGCACCGGGGGCGCGGACACCGCCGCCCTGACCGCCCGGATCGACGCGCTGGAGGCCGCCGTGCGCGCGCTCCCCACCGCCCCCGCCGCGGGCACGGCGGACACCGCCGCCCTGACGGCCCGCGTGGACGCGCTGGAAGCCGCCGCCCGCAACGCCGCGACCACGCCTGCGACGACCACCCCCGCCCCCACGACCACGACGCCCGCCGACACCACCACGACGGAGCCCGCTCCCAGCACCGTGGTGATCGGTGACACGACGCCCGTCGCCACCACCCCCACGCGCGGCAACCTGTTCGCCGGGGTGAGCGTCGGCGCGGCCAACCCGGGCAGCCTGGGCTCCTGCTACATCCCGAACGCGGACGGGCGCCAGGTGAACTTCTGCGCCAGCTTCGGCGGCGTGATCGGCAGCACCCAGATCATCGGGCCGATTGGTGCCCGCGTGGCCGCCGACTACCGCCCCGGGCCCAACGCGATCTCGGCGGACGTGAACGCGACCATCGGCACGACCTTTGGCCGCTTCCAGCCCTACGCGGGCGCGGGCCTGGGGCTGACGAGCAGCCGCACCCGCGACACCGCCGCGACCGGCAACGTGACGGACACCTACCTCAGCGCCCTGATCGGCGTGGACTTCCAGATCACCGACAGCATCTCGGCCTTCGCAGAAGCCGACGCCCGCTACTACCTCACCAACAAGGGCCTCGGCGCCGCTCAGGACGGCACCGCCGCCCGCGGCTTTGGCAACGCGGTCAAGGCCGGCCTGAAGTTCTACTTCTAAGCCCGCCGCCGCACCCAGGAGGCCCCCACGCGGGGCCTTCTTTCGTTGTGGAAAGTGCAGAAGTCGAGGGCGGAGGGTCAAGGGGGTTCCCGGTTGGCCTTCCGCCTTGTGCATCCCGCAGCGCCCACGTCCTTGAGGAGCTCCCACCGTCGCGTCCCGCCGGACACCTGCGCGGCGCGGCGCACGTCTGCGGCGCTAGACTGGCCCCATGCGACTCGTGGGGTTCATCCAGGTGCTGCTGCTCCTCGCGCTCGCGGCGTACCTGCTGCTCGTCGCCCTGGAGAACCCGGCGCCCGTGCGGCTGCCCCTGCCGCTGGGTCAGGGAGAACTCGCCCTGCCCGCCGGGGTGGCGGTCGCCGTGTTCACGGCGCTGGGTGGGGGGTACGTCCTGCTGCTGCTGCTGCCCCCCCTGTGGCAGGCGCGGCGGCGGGTGCGCCGGGCGCGGCGCGAGCGCGAGCTGCTCGAACACCGCCTCACCGCCACCCTCCAGGCGCGGCTGGGGGCGCTGCCGGCCCTGCCCCCGTCCGAGCCCGCCACTCCCCCGGCGAGGAGCGCGTGAAGCCCCCCCCTCCCCCGGAGGCCCGCTGGCTGCTCTCTCCCCCGGCGAGCCGCGCGGCCCTGCTGGACGCCATGCGGGCTTGGCGGGTGTCGCCTCCCCTCGCGCAGGTGCTCCACGGACGGGGCCTGACGCCCACCCACCTCGACCCGCCGCTCACGCCCACGCCCAACCCGGCGCTGCGGGAGGCCGCCCGCCGGATCGTGGCGGCGGTCCGGGCGCGCAAGCGCCTGCGCATCCACGGCGACTACGACGCCGACGGGGTGAGTGCGACCGCCGTGCTCGTGCTGGGGCTGCGCGACCTCGGAGCGGACGTGCACGGCTTCATCCCTCACCGCCTGAACGAGGGCTACGGCCTCCACCCGGACCGCGTGGAGGAACACGCCGCCGCCTGCGACCTGCTCGTGACGGTGGACTGCGGGGTGACCAATCTGGAGGAGGTGGGGGCTTTGCTCGCGCGCGGCGTCGAGGTCATCGTCACCGACCACCACGCGCCGGGGCCGAATTTTCCGGCGTGCCTGGTCGTGCACCCCAGCCTGACGACCGGGTACGACCCGGCCCTGCACAACCTCACGGGGGCGGGCGTGGCCTACCACCTGCTGTGGGCGGTGCGCTCGGAACTCGGGCTGACCGAACCGCGTGAGCTGTCGGGGGTCGCGACCCTGGGCACGATTGCGGACGTGGCTCCCCTGGTCGGCGAGAACCGGGCGCTCGTGCGGGCGGGGCTCCCGGCGCTGGCGGAGTCGCGGCTGCCGGGCGTGCGGGCCCTGCTGAAGGCCAAGGGGGTCGAGCGCCCGAGTGCCCGGGACGTGGCCTTTCTCCTCGCGCCGCTGCTGAACGCGGCGGGGCGGCTGGGGGAGGCGGACCTCGCGCTCGCGCTGCTGCTGGCACCGGGCGAGCACGAGGCGGCGACCCTCGCCACCTACCTGGAGGCGCGCAACCAGGAGCGCCGGACCATTCAGGACCGCATGTTCGCGCAGGCGCTGGAGATCGCCGATCCCGACTCGCCCGCCATCCTGGTGACCCGGGAGGACTGGCACGCGGGGGTGATGGGCATCGTGGCGAGCAAGCTGGTGGAGACCTTCCACAAGCCCGTCTTCGTGGTCGCGCAGGGCAAGGGCTCGGTGCGCAGCACGCCGGGGATCAGCGCGGTGGACGGTCTGCGCTACAGCCACGACCTCCTCAAACGGTACGGGGGGCATCCCGGCGCGGCGGGCTTCGCCATCGACCCGGCGAACCTCCCGGCCTTCCGGGGGCGGCTGCACGAGTACGCCCGGCAGTTCCCGCCCCCGGTGCCCGAGTACCGCCTCGACGCGCCGCTTCCCAGCCTGGGGGCCACCCCGGGCCTGGTGACCGAGGCCGCCGCCTTCGAGCCGTACGGCACCGGGCACGCCCCGCCGCTGTGGCACGTGCGCGAGCCGCTCGCGGGCACCCGCCTCGTGGGCAAGCGGGGAGACAGCCTGCAATTCCAAGTCGGGCCCCTGCGCGGCATCAAGCACGGCGAGCGCGACGACACCCCCGGCGAGCGTGACCTCGCCACCCACCTCGTCACGAGCGAGTGGCGCGGGCGGACCCGGCTGGAGCTGCACGGTCAGGCGCTGCGGGCGCCGGGGCGCCTGGGGCTGGCGGGCGGCGCGGCGGGCGCCGCGCCTCTGCCCCGCCTCGACCCGAAAGAGGCCATGCGCCACCTGAAGGCGGGGTCGGCGGCCTACGCGGACGGGCCCTCCGCGAGCAGTCCCTCCACAAACAGTCCGGTCGCCGCCTACCTGCGCGATCAGGTGCCGGGCCTGACGCTCGTCTCTCCCGGCGAGGCGCACCCCGGCGGGGAGCTGATCCTGTACGCCCTGCCGGGGGAAGGCGACCTGCGGCGCTGGCTCGCCGGGGGCCGGGTGGCCTTCGCCCTGGGGCCCAAGACGCTCGCCGAGCTGGAGGGGGCGCTGACCCGCCATCACCTCGCCTCGCCGCCGCCCAACCCACTGGCCGATGCCCACGCGGACGAGGCGGGGCTGGAGGCTGCCGCCGACGCCTACCGCCGCTGGCAGTGGGCGCACCTGTACCGGGTGCTCGACGACGAGGGCTGGAGCGCGGCGGTGCGTCACCTGCTCGGGCTGGAGGGGAAGGGGGCGGAAGGCCGCGTGCCCGAACTCGCGCTGGCAGAGGGCTAGCGCGCGGGCGTCGTCGGGGCGGCCTCTTCCACGCCCCCGCCCCCGGGCGCGGCGGTGAGGTCGCGCCACACCCCCTCGGCGGCGATGCCCAGCTCTCTCATCTGCCGCTGGGCACGGGCCGGGTCGAGCCGGGAGGCGAGCATCGCGCCGCGCAGGTCGACGAACTCCCGCCGCAATCGGCCCAGGACCCGGGCGCACTCCGGGTCGGGGTGCCGCCGCACCCCCGCCAGGGCGAGGGCGAGACTCCGCCGCGTCCGGTCGCTCGCGTCCCCTTCGTCCATGTGGGCCTCCCGACCGCCAGCGGAGGGGCGGGGCCGGGTCTGGCCCGTGATGACCCACCCCGCCGGAGCGGTCAGGTCGCGACATCAGACCGGCGCACCCAGCGTTCGGGCGTGACCTCTCCAGACGGACGCCCCCGGTTCGACCTGCGCCGCCGGACCCGGCGCGAGGTTGCCGAGGTGCCGCGCCTCCTCTCCCCGGAGTCGGAGGCCGGACGGCCCCTGAGACGGCGCTCCCCGGCGGCGCCCGAACTGGCCGTCCGACCCCGTTGAGGTGGCGGGGGCCGTGTCCCGGATGGCCGAACCGGGGGCGCACCCTCCCCCCTGCCTGCGGGATGTCAGGAAGAAGTGACGGCCCGGGCGGTACGCTGGGGAGGCTCGGACCCGACTCCCATGTTCAACGACCTCTTCGTCAACTTCTGCGTGCTGTGCACCACGACCTTCCTGGTGGGGTGGACGCTGCGCTCCCTCAAGCACGCCTGGACGTGGACCCAGATCGCGCTGCGGGCGCTGCTCACCCTGGCGAGCAGTTTCGTGCTGATCGCCAACGCGGTGCCGCTGGCGGGGGGGGTGGCGCTCGACCTGCGCGCGGTGCCCGTGGCGCTCGCAACCGTCGGGGGCGGCGTGCCCGCCGGGGTGACGGTGGCGCTGCCCCTCGTCGTGTACGAGGTCTGGCGCGGGGGCGAGCGGGCCCCGGTGCACGCCCTCACGCTCGGGCTGGTGGTGGGGCTGTGCGCCCTCGCCATGCGGGGCATTCCCCGGGACGTGGAGAACGCCGGGGTGCGCTGGTGGGTGCCCTTCGGCATCTTCGCCCCGAGCAACCTGCCGCTGGCGTACGGGGCCTACCTGGCGACCGGGGACGCGGGCTACTCGGCGAGCGTCGCCCTGCTGCTCACGGCGGCGCAGACGGTCGGGATGCTCGCCTCCCAGGCGATCACGGTCACGCAGCTCCGGGCGCTGGAGCGGGCCGAGGTGCTCACCGACCTCGCCTACACCGACAAGCTCACGGGCGTGGGCAACCGCCGCGCGCTCGACGAGGCCCTGCTGAGCCCGGAAGGCATTTCCCACGTGCTGCTCCTCGACCTCGATCACTTCAAGCTCGTCAACGACACACGCGGCCACGACACCGGCGACCGGGTGCTGGAGGCCACCGCCGCCGTGCTGCGTGACGCCCTGGGGGGGCGCGGCCTCGCCTACCGCCTCGGCGGGGAGGAGTTCGCGGTGCTGCTGCGCGGGCTGAGCACCCCGGGTGCCGAGGAACTGGCCCAGGAGGTCCGCTCGCGGGTAGCCCAGGAGGTGGGCGCCCGCGCGGGCCACCCCGACCTGCACGTCACCGTGTCGCTCGGCCTCGCCGGGGCCCACCCGGCGGCCACCGCCCTGGAGCGCGCCGACGCCCTGCTCTACGCGGCCAAGCGCGCCGGGCGCGACCGGGTCGAGGTAGAGGCGCTCGCGGTGGCCTGAGCCGCCCGGCCTCAGCGCTCGTCGTCCAGCTCGTCCTCGTCCAGGTCCTCGTCGAGGTCGTCCTCGTCCGCCGCGTCCCCTCGCCAGTCGCGCACAAGGTCGGTGCGGCGCAGGTCGTCCCGCTCACGGGGGGCGGCCAGGCCTAGGGCGTCCGGGTCCCCCTCCCCCGCCAGGGCCGCCTGTGCGCGGGCGAGGACGGGGGTGTCCTCCCCCCGCGCCCCGTACCGCTCGGCGAGGTAGGCGGCCACCCAGGCGCCGAGGTACCACAGGGCGAGCTGCGCGGCGTACCCGCCGGGGTGCGCGGGATTCACGCCGGGCGGGTAGGGCACCGCCACCACCTCGTCTATCCGGCTCTCCAGCACCTCGCGGGCGATGTTCAGGGCGGGGTCGGGGTCGCCGAGGATCAGGGCGACCTTGGCGTCCCCCTTCTCGTGCTGGGCCTCGAAGGCGCCCGTGACGAGGGGGAGGGGGTCTCCCAGGACGGGAACGGCCAGCGTCTTGCCCACCCGCGCGAGGAGGGTCTGCCACGCGTGCGGCAGGGCGTCGGCGTCAGGCGCGGCGAGGAGCAGGGGCGTGCGGCCCCACAGGGTCCAGGCGAGGTCGCGGGCGGGGTTGTCCCCGGTCACCTGTGGGGCGCAGCGGTCCCGCAACCCCGCGAGGAGGCGCTCGGCGTCCCGCGCCTGATCGGCGTGCCCGCCCGCATAGGCGACGTACTGGGCGGCGTGGTAGGTCGTGCTCAACCCGCCGGGCACGAGCACGTCCACCTCGCTGGGCGAGCCGCCCGTGCTCACGCGCCGCACGTTCGCCCCCGCCACCTCGGCGAGGTCGGCGTAGTCGCGCGCCGGGTCCGCCGCGTCCGCACTCCCGATCACGAACTGGGTGCCGCCCCGGGCCAGCGTGCCGGAGACGAGCAACCCCGCGAGGTGCGCGGCGAGCGTGCCCTCTCCCACCCCGATCACCGCGTGCGGGCCGGGTTCGGGCTGGGTGGGTCCGGCGTAGCTGCCGGGCAGGCCTGCGAGCAGGGTGAGGGCGTCCATAGGCCCAGGGTACAGGTGGGAGACGCGGGCCGGGCAGGTCCGGGGGGCCCGGGGGAGGGAAGCCACGGGCGGAAGGCATGAGACCACAAGCGAAAAAGCGCGTGCTGGAGGCACTTTTTCGCTTCATGCGTCCCCGCGGCCCCGTGCTAGAATCGCCCGCGTGCGTCTTCGGAACTCACCCGTCACTCTCCCCGGTTTAACCGGACGGGGCGATAACGAAGACACCACCCCGGAGGGTGGCGTTCGTCGGATGGATGGCGCGCCCGACAGGACTCGAACCTGTGACCTTTGGCTCCGGAGGCCAACGCTCTATCCAACTGAGCTACGGGCGCAAGGCACGGGTAACCTAGCACGCGTTTCCAAGGAGATCAAGTGAAGAACAAAAAGGTCGTGAACGTCCTCCTGGGCGTTCTCGCACTCCTGCTGGTGGTCGGGATGGCCTACCAGTTCACGCCCAACGTGGGGAGCCTGTTCGGCAACCGCCAGCAGGGCACCCCCGCCCTGCGGGTAAACGGCCAGACCGTCACCGTCGAGGAACTCGAGGCGATCCGCCGCGGCAACCCGGTGCTCGGCAGCGTGGACACCGGCGTCCTCGCCGACGACTTCAAGACCTTCGTCGTGTCGCAGGCCGCGCAGCGCTCGCTTCTCCAGCAGGCGGTGCGGGACATCGACGTGAGCCGCGCCGACGTGAACGCCGAGGTCCAGAAGGTCCGCGAGGCGAACAACCTCACCGACAACAAGGCCTGGACCGACGCCCTGCAAGGCGCCGGGCTCACCGACGCCACCTACCGCGCGCAGGTCCGCGACCAGATCGCCATCCAGCGCAAGGTCGAAGAACTCCAGAAGACCGCCGCCCCCGCCACCGACGCCGAGGCCAAGGCGTACTACGACCTCAACCCACAGGCCTTCCAGAGCGACCCCCGCATCGTGGGCCGTCAGATCGTGGTGGCCGACCGGGCGAAGGCGCAGAGCCTCCTCACGCAGGCGAGGGGCGGGGCGGACTTCGCCCAGTTGGCGAGCCAGAACAGCACCGAGTTCAAGGACCGCGGTGGGGCACTGGGTCCCATCGAGAACGGCGCTCCCCGCCCGGTCGCGCAGGTGGCCCTGCCCGCCGAGGTGGGCACGGCGGCCTTCGCCCTCACGCAGGGCGGGGTGACCGACGTCATCGAGAGCGGCGGCAAGTTCTACATCGTGAAGGTCGAGCGCTTCCTGCCGCCCGCCGTCAAGCCCTTCGCCGAGGCCAAGGCCGACGCCACCACCGCCGTGACCGAGCAGAAGAAGAACGCGGTCGTGGAGCGGTGGATCACCGACCTCGAACGGAATGCCGAGATCGAGGCCGTGGACCCCAACTGGAAGACCCAGAACCCCACGGTCGCGCAGGTCGCCGGTCAGAAGATTCCCTACTCGGACGTGGTGTCGCAGGTCGTACAAAACCAGCAGTTCGCCTCCCTCCTGGGTCAGGTGCCCGGCGAGCAGGCAGCGGGGCTGGTGAACGGTATCCTCAAGCCGCAGGTCGTCGAGGGGCTGATCAGCGGCTACGGCGCGCAGAAGATCGTGCAGGACCGCAAGTTGCCCCTGGCCGGGACCCGCCAGGAGCTCGCGGCGGCCCTGGCGGCGTACGGCGCACGTGACGTGCGGGTCACCGACGCGGACATTCAGGCCTTTTACACCGAGAACCGCGCGCAGTTCCAGACGCCCGGCAGCGCCACCGTGAACGAGGCGAGCTTCCCCGACCGCGCACGGGCGAGCGCCTTCCGGCAGGGCTGGAACGGCCAGGGCAGCTTCGTCACCGCCGCGGCGCGTGCGGGCGGCACGGTCAGCGAGCGCGGCAGCGTGACGGCGGGCGGCGAGACGCTCGGCGAGGAACTGAACGCGGCGATCTTCACCTCGAAGAACCTGCGCGACGTGGGCGAGGGCAGCCTCAGCGAGGTCGTGCCCGTCGGCAACCGCTTCGTGGTGGCCTACGTGACCGACCTCAAGCCCGCCACCGTGCAGCCCCTCGCGGCGGTGCGCGGCCAGATCCGCGATCAGGTGCTCGCCCAGAAGCGGCAGGAGGCGGGTCAGGCGTACCTCGCCAAGGAGATCGCCACCCTGAAGCCCGTGAACAACCTCCAGCAGGTGCTCGCCGCGCAGGAGAAGCGGGTGGCGGCCCAGGCGCCCAAGCCCCCCGCCGCGACCACCCCGGCGACGCCCGGCGCGGGCAACGGCGAGGACGCTCCTGCCCAGAACGGGGGGACGGGCACCTCCTCCACCGGGACCCCGGCGGATGGCGGCGCCTCCAACGGCAACACCAGCGGCACCAACCGCTGAAGCTCCACCCCCAGAGGCGGCCTTCCGGAGACGGGGGCCGCTTTTCTTTTCCCCCGTCATTCGGCGCAAGACGCCGCCCCGCCGCGCCCGCTAGAATCGCCCGCGTATGCCGCGCGTGTTTTCAGGAATCCAGCCGACGGGTGATCCCCACATCGGCAACTACTTCGGGGCCATGAAGAACTATGTGCGGCTGGGCGAGGAGTACGGCAAGAACTCCATCTACTGCGTCGTGGACCTCCACGCGCCCACCAACCCCGGCGCCTACGATCCCGCCCGCCTCGCCGAGCGCACCTTCGAGATGGCGCTGGCGAACATGGCGGTGGGCCTCGATCCCGCCAAAGTCATCTTTTTCGCCCAGTCGCACGTGCCCGAGCACACCGAACTCGCGTGGCTCTTCACGGTGATCACCCCCGTCGGCGAGCTGGAGCGCATGACCCAGTACAAGGACAAGGCGGGGCAACTGGAGAGCGTTCCGGCGGGACTCCTGATGTACCCGGTCCTCCAGGCCGCCGACATCCTGCTGTACAAGGCGGACACCGTGCCCGTCGGCGAGGATCAGGTGCAGCACATCGAGCTGACGCGCGAGATCGCCCGCAAGTTCAACCACGCCTTCGGGGAGACCTTCCCCGAGCCCAGGGCCGTGCTGGCGAAAGACGCCCTGCGCATTCCCGGCGTGGACGGCCAGGGCAAGATGAGCAAGAGCAAGGGCGAGACGAGCACCCTGGGCATCCTGGAGCCCTTCGACTCGATCTGGCAAAAGCTCCGGGTGGCGCCCACCGACCCCGCCCGCGTGCGCCGCTCGGACCCCGGCGACCCCGACAAGTGCCTGATCGGCGACTACCACAAGCTCTTTTCGGACCTCCCCACCATCGAGACGGTGTATCAGGGCTGCCGCACCGCCGGGATCGGCTGCGTGGACTGCAAGAAGATGCTGATGGAGGGCGTGCGGCGCGAGCTGACGCCGGTGCAGGAGCGGGCCGCCGAGTTGCGGGCCGACCCCGACCGGGTGCGCGACGCTCTGGCGACCGGGGCGCGCGAGGCCCGCGAGATCGCCGTGCCGGTGATGGGGGAGGCGCGGGAGAAGGTGGGGTTTTTGAAGTTGTGAGGGAGGCAGAACGCGGTGCGCGGGACTCGGGGGGAAAGGCTTGACCGTTCTGGCCGCCCCTCCCCCGCCCGTTCCGGAGAGCTTCGTCGTTCGCCTGCCTGAGTTCGAGGGGTCACTCTCGGACCTCGGTGGGGCGCTGCGGGCGGGGCGGGTGGAGCCGGGGGAGGTGCCGCTGCTCGTCCTCACGCGGGACGTGCTGGCGTGGGTGGCCGCGCTGACCGGGCAAGGCGGCGCGGCCTTCGCGGAGGCGCACCCGGAGGTGCTGCCTGCGCTGGCGAACGTGATCGCCCTGAAAGCCCGCCTCCTGCTGCCGCAGCCCGAGCCGGAGGAGATTGACCCCAGCGACCTCCCCGACGACCCTTTGGACGACGTGATCGAGGGGGTGGAAGCGCTGGCGGAGCTGGACGCGCTGGTGGGCTTCCTGGCCGCCCGGAGGCGGGAACGGGAGGGGCTGATTCCGGCCCGCGCCGTGCCGCTCGACCTCCCCCGCCGCGAGCGCAAGCGCAACCCGCAGGGCAGCCTCGCCAAGTTGGTGAAGGCCGCCCAGAGCGCCGTGCGGCAGGTCGAGGTGCCCCTGCTCGCCCGCGAGCGGTTGACGCTGGCAGACGCGCTGGGGGCGTTGCGCGCCTTCGGGGTGCGGCTGCGGACCTTCACCTTCCGGGGGGTTCCGGCCCAGGACTGGGGCGAGCGCACGACCTACTTCGCCGCGCTGCTGGAGGGGGTCAAGGAGGGGTCCTTCAGCGCCGAGCAGGAGGGGGCGTACGGGGAGATTCGGGTGACTTCGCACGTGGTGGACTTGTAAAGCTCCGCAGGAAAGAGGTGAGACAAGACATCCAGAGGTGACACTTTTTCTCCTTCCCCTTGAGGGGGGAGGCTGGGAGGGGGTGAGCGGGCAGAGCGTCCCAGCGACATTGGGAAGGCGGAGGCATCCTCTCAGCGGTAGGGCCGCTCGCCTCCCCCTCACCCCAACCCTCTCCGCAAGCGGCTCTACGAGTCCCGCGAGGGGAGAGGGAGAATGAAGCCCTTTTAGCCCCGCGCCAATACCGCCGCCCGCTCCACCTGCTCGTCGGTTGGTCGAACCCCGGTATAGAGGACGAACTGCTCCAGCGCCTGCAAGACGGCGACCTCAGCCCCGGTAATGACTCTCTTTCCGAGTGTCCGGGCGTGGCGGATCAGCGGGGTCTCGGGCGGGAGGGCCACCACCTCGAAGACGGTCTGTGCCCGCTCGATGGTTTCGGGCGGGAAGGCGAGGTCGTCCGCCTCCGGGCCGCCCGCCATGCCGACCGGCGTGACGTTGATGAGCAGGTCGGCCCCGGCGGGGTCGAGGTCAGGGCGCCAGGTATAGCCGCACGCCTCCGCCAGCGCACGTCCCGCCCTCTCGTTCCGGGCGAGGATGGTGCCCGAACAAAAACCTGCGTCGCGCATGGCGTACGCCACCGCCTTCGCCATGCCGCCGCTGCCCCGCAGGACGAAAGTGGAGTCGGTGGGCACGCCGGAGAGCAGCTTCGACACCGCGATGTAGTCGGTGTTGTAGGCGCGCAGATACCCGTCCTCGTTCACGATGGTGTTCACGGAGCCGATGACGGCGGCGGAGGGGTCGAGTTCGTCCAGGTACTCGACGCACGTCTCCTTGAAGGGCATGGAGACCGCGCACCCCCGGATGCCCAGGGCCCGAATGCCGACGATGGCCCCGCGCAGGTCGGTCGTCGTGAACGCCTTGTAGATGTAGTCGAGGCCCAGCTCCTCGTACAGGGCGTTGTGAAAGCGGGTGCCGAAGTTGCCGGGGCGGCCCGCCAGGGACATGCACAGCCGGGTGTCCTTGCTGATCCTCATGTCAAGGACAGCCTCATGCCAGGGCCCAGGGGGCAGGCTCGCCCAGCCCCAGCATCACGCCGAGGTTTTGCACCGCCGCCCCGCTCGCCCCTTTGCCCAGGTTGTCGAGGCGGGCGGCGAGGACGGCCCGCGCCCCGTCCGCGCTGGGGTAGACGAAGAGTTCCATGTCGTTCGTGCCGTTCAGCGCCTGCGGATCGAGGATGGTGGGGTTCTCGGACATGGGGACAACCCGCACGTACCGTCCGCCCGCGTAATGGTCGGCCAGGGCTTCGTGCAGCCGGGCGGCGGAGACCCCCAGCGGCTCCAAGTGCAGCGGAATGGTGACGGTCATCCCCTGCGCCCACGCCCCCACGTTCGGCGTGAAGATGGGCGTGCGGGTCAGGCCGCCGTAGCGCATGATCTCGGGCAGGTGCTTGTGGTCGAGGTTCAGGCCGTAGCTGAGGTATGCGCCGCGCATGGGGTGGGGTTGATCCTGCTCGTGGGCGTCCACGAGCGCGCGGCCCCCGCCCGAGTACCCGCTGAACCCCTGGATGGCGACCGGGTGATCTCCTGACAGCAGTCCCGCCGCCGTCAGGGGCGCGAGGAGGGCGATGGCCGCCGTGCTGTAGCAGCCGGGGTTGCTCACCCGCCGGGCGGTACGAATGCGCTCGGGTTGCTCCGCATTCAACTCGGGAAAGCCGAAGACCCACCCCTCGGCGACCCGGTGTGCTGTGCTCGCGTCGAGGAGCCGGGCCCCCGGGTTGGTGGTCAGCGCGACGGCCTCGCGCGCCGCGTCGTCGTGCAGGCAGAGGATGCTGAGGTCGGCGGCGTTGAGGAGTGCGGCCCGCGCCTCTGGGTCCTTGCGGCGGGCGGGGTCGATGCTCAGGAGTTCCACGTCGCGGCGCCCGGCGAGGCGCTGGCGGATTTGCAGGCCGGTGGTTCCGGCCTCGCCGTCGATGAAGATGCGGGGTTGAGTCATACGATCCCGTCTTTCTGAATGCCTTGCAGAACTTGAGCGGAGAGAGGGGCATGTCGCCAGTTCAGCGTCTGCCCCGGTTTAAGATGCTGCCACCTTTTGGGCCAGAGGGGAATGATCAGGACAGTCCCGACCTGTCCAGCTTGCAGAATGGGCACGTCGTAGGGTTCCCAGGCCGCCATCTCGATCAACGTGTCGCCTTGCCGTGTGAAAGAGATAAAACTTGGATCCGGCGGCCACCCCGGCCAATCTGCGCGCCGATAGATGACGTGTGGGAAGTCATCGGGCACATACATCCTGGCAAGCAGCATCTGCGTCGGGTCATACTCCGACCCCACGCCGGTCAAGCCGCGTTCACCCCCCGTCATGTCCTTAGTCTCTCACCACCTCGGCCTCATCTCCCCCATCAGGTGGTACAGCAGCGCCTTTTGCGCGTGCAGGCGATTTTCCGCCTGGTCGAACACGCGGCTCTTGGGGTGCTCGGTCGCCTCGGGGACCGTCTCCTCGCCGTAGTGGGCGGGCAGGCAGTGGAGGAAGATGCCGTGGGGGGCGATGGTCTCCAGCATCCCCGGCGTGACCTGATAGCCCCGGAAGGCCCGGCGGCGGATGTCGGCCTCCGCCTCCTGGCCCATGCTGATCCACACGTCGGTGTAGAGCACGTCGGCGCCCTCCACCGCCGCGAGGTCGTGCGTCAGGGTGACTTGCACCCCCGCCCGCACCGCGTCCATCAGCACGCCCGCGTTGGGCTCGTAGCCGACCGGGGTGACGACCGTCACGTCCGTGCCCGTCAGGATGCCCATGTGGATGTGGCTGTTGGCGAGGTTGTTGCCGTCGCCGATGTACACGACGCGCCGCCCCTTCAGGTCGGGGCCAAACTCCCCCTCGATGGTCTGGTAGTCGGCGAGGAGTTGCGCGGGGTGCAGCATGTCCGACAGCCCGTTGATGACCGGGATCGAGGCGTGGTCGGCGAGTTCGTGGAGGGTCTGCTGGAGGTAGACGCGGCCCATCACCCCGTCCACCCAGCGCTCCAGGTTGCGCGCCACGTCGGAGACGCGCTCGCGGGTGCCCAGGCCGATCTCCGTATTCGAGAGGGTGATCGCGTGCCCGCCGAGCTGATACATCCCCACGTCGAAGGTGGTGCGGGTGCGTAAGGAAGCCTTCTCGAACACCAGGGCGAGGCTCAGACCACTCAGGGGCTTGACGCTGCGCCACTCTCCCCGCCGCATCGAGTGGGCGGTGTCGAGCACGGCGCGCAGCTCGGGGGCCGTCATGTCGAGGTTGCTCAGGAAGTCGCGCCCGGCAAGCACCGGTGCGGGCAGCGTCTCGGGGGTGAAGAGCGCAGGATTATTCGCCGGTGAGGGTGCGGCGGGAATCGCCGTTTGCCCGTCATTTCCGGCCCGCGCAGCTCTTCGAGAAGAGGGGGCCTTCGTCATAGGGCATGAGTATACGCAGTGGGTGAGAAAAGATGCATCCGGGAGTGGGCCCGCGTGTCGTCTACCCTGAGACCCATGTTGAAGGCTCAGGTCCTGGGGCGTCCGGCGGAGGACAACGCCCTGTGGGTGACGGCGGACACCGGGCAGGGGCAGACGCGGCTACTCCTCGACTGCGGGGCGCGGACGCTGGACACCCTGCCCTTCGCGGAGGTGCGGGCGGTGGATCACGTCCTGTTCTCGCACCTGCACATGGACCACGTGGCGGGCTTCGACAGCCTCTTCCGCGCGACCTTCGACCTGCCGGGCCGCGAGAACCACGTCTGGGGCCCGCCCGGCACGGCGCGCATCCTGTCGCACCGCTTCCGGGGCTACTGGTGGAACCACGCGCCCGAGCTGAGCGGAAGGTGGTATGTGCACGACGTGGACGGGCGGGAAATCCGGTCCTTTCGCTTCGAGCTGCGCGAGGCGTTCGAGGTGGCGCACGAGGAGAGCACACGTCCGGTGAACGGCCCCCTCTTCACCACCCCGGAGGTCAGCGTCGAGGCCGTGCCCCTGCGGCATCAGGGCGTCTGCCTGGGGTACGTGGTGCGGGAACCCGAGCGGGTCAGCGTGGACCCGGGGGCCCTGCAAACCCTCGGGCTGAGGGGGGGCCCGTGGCTCGCCGCGCTCAAGGCGGGGGCGACCGGGACGCTCGACGTTCACGGCACGCCCCACGACGCGGAGGAGTTGCGGGCGCGGCTGCTGCGCCGACAACCGGGGGGGAGCCTCGCCTACCTGACCGACTTTCTGCTGGACGCCGCGGAGCAGGCCCGGCTCGCACCTCTCCTGGCGGGGGTGGGCACCCTCTACGCGGAGGCGCAGTACCTCCCGGAGGACGCGGACCTCGCGCGGCGCAACGACCACACGACGGCCACGCAGGTGGCGGCCCTGGCGAGGGCGGCGGGGGTGGGGCAACTCTGCCTGCTGCACCTCTCGCGGCGGTACCGGGCCCAGAGGTGGCCGGAGTTCCTGGCGGCGGCTCGCGCCATTTTTCCAGCCACCCATTTTCCCGCCGGGTGGCCCGACGAGGGCAGGGGCTGAGCGCAAGGGACGACCAAGGTGGGACTTCCGCCGCGCTTTTCCCCATCCCGTACCCTGTCTTCCATGACCTCGCCCCTCTTCGACTCCCACATGCACACGCCGCTGTGCGGGCACGCGACGGGCACGCCGCGCGAGTACGCCCAGGCGGCCCTCGACGCGGGGCTCTCCGGCGTGTGCTTCACCGACCACATCCCCATGCCCGCGTGGTACGACGCGCCGTGGCGGATGCGGCGGGACCAGCTCGGGGAGTACGTGGGAAACGTATTGGAGGCGCGGGCGGTGTTCCAGGGACGGCTGGAGGTCCGGCTGGGGCTGGAGGCCGACTTCCACCCCGGCACCGAGCGGTACGTGGCCGAGCTGCTGGAAACATACGACTGGGACTACGTGATCGGCTCGGTCCACTACCTCGGCGCCTGGGGCTTCGACAACCCCGAGTACGTGGATGAATACGGGGCGCGCGACCTGGGCAGCCTCTACCGTCACTACTACGTGCTCGTGGAGGGCGCGGCGAGGACGGGGCTGTTCGACGCCATCGGGCACCTCGACCTGCCCAAGAAGTTCGGGCACCGCGACCCCGACGGCTACGCGGCGCTGCACGCGCTGGACGTGATCGCCGAACGCGGGCTCAGCCTCGACTTCAACACGGCGGGCTGGCGCAAACCCGTCGCGGAAGCCTACCCCGCCCCCGACCTCACCCGCGCCGCCGCCGAGCGCGGCATCGGCTTTGTGCTCGGCAGCGACGCGCACCGGCCCGAGGAGGTCGGCTACCACTTCACCGAGGCGATCAAGGAGCTGCGTGACGTGGATGCCCGCATCGTGACCTATCAGGGCCGGGTGCGGCATGGCTGACCTCACCCGCAAGGCGTTCACGAATGTCCTGAAGACCACCGCCGACCTCCTCGACCTGCTCGGGCAGGAGGTCTTCCGCGCGAACGCCTACCGGGGGGCCGCGCGCAGCCTCGAAGCCCTCGACACCGACCCCGCCGAACTCGTCGCCTCGGGCTTCGCGGGCATCCCCAAGGTGGGCCGGAGCATCGCCGCCGAACTCGTGACCTATGCCCACACAGGCCTCTTCGAGCCGCTGGAGGACGCCGCCAGCCAGGTGCCGCCGGGGGTGCTGGGCTTATTTCGGGTGCGCGGCCTGGGTCCCAAGAAAATCCGGCTGCTGTGGGACGCGGGGGTGGATTCCCTCGAAACCCTGCGCGAGGCGGCGCGGGACGGGCGGGTGGCGGCCCTCAAGGGCTTTGGGCCCAAGAGTGCGGGGGCCATCCTGGAGGCGGTCGAGTTCGCCCTCGCCGCGCAGGAACGCCAGCACCTCAGCACCGGGCTCGACGTGTCGCTGGGACTTGCGAGGCGGCTGGCCGACCTCGGCGCGCGGGTGGCGGGGGACGCCCGGCGCGGGCTCGACACGGTGCGCGCGGCGCGGGTGACGGTGACGGGCACCGCCGAGGAGGTGAGCGCCCGCCTCGCCGGGGTGGTCGAAAACCTGGCCCCGGTGGACCCCAAGCCGCTCCTCGCGGGCCGGGTGGACGGGGTGCCCGTGGAGATCGCCCACGGCCCGGCGGAGGTGCGCGGCGCCCTGGACCTGATGATGGGCGGCAGCACCGAGTACCGCGAGGGATTGCGGGCGGAGGCGAGGGCAAGGGGCCTCGACCTCAGCGGGCGCGGGCTGAAACGGGACGGCGTGATCCTCCCCACCCCTACTGAGGCGGACGTGGCCCGCGAACTGGGCCTCCCCTTGCGCCCCGCCGAGTACCGCGAACCCGAGCACGACGGAATCTGGGAGACCCTGCCTCCGCCCAGCGAACTCGTCACCGAGGCCGACGTGCGGGGGATGCTCCACACGCACTCGGTCTGGTCGGACGGGGCGGCGACCGTGCGGGAGATGGTGGAGGAAGCGGTGCGACTCGGGCACGCCTTCCTGGGTACGGGCGACCACTCGCGCGCCGCGCACTATGCGAACGGCCTGAGCATCGAGAGGCTGCGCGCCCACATCCGCGAGGTCCGAGAGCTTCAGGCGGCGGGCCTGCCCGTCCTGGCGGGATCCGAGGTGGACATTCTGGAGGGCGGCTCGCTCGACTACCCGGACGAGGAACTGGCCGAACTCGACTACGTGGTCGCCAGCGTCCACAGCCTCTTCACCCTCGACCGTGAGCGGCAGACCGAGCGGCTGATCCGGGCCGCCTCGCACCCCCTCGTCACCATCCTGGGTCACCCCACCGGGCGCCTGCTCCTGCGCCGACCCGGCTACGCCCTCGACCTCGACGCCGTGCTCGCCGCGTGTGAAGCGAACGGCACCGTCGTCGAGATCAACGCCAACGCCTACCGCCTCGACCTCGACTGGCGCGAGGCGCTGCGCTGGCGGGACCGCCTCACCTTCGCCATCAACACCGACGCGCACGTCCTGGGCGGCCTGACCGACACCCGCTTCGGCGTCCTCATCGCGCGCAAGGCGGGCCTGACGCCGGAGCGGGTGGTGAACACGCTGGAACAGGAGGAGTTTCTGGAGTTCGTGCGGAGGCAGCGGGCGGGGCGGGAGTAGGGGGAGGGGCACAAGAAGCGAAAGCTGTTGCGCTGTTCAATACGTCTATGCGGACGCCCCATGAGTGACAGAGAGTAAACGCTCCTGGCCCACGGCCACGTCGGCTCGCGCAGCGAGACGGTGGGCTCGCGGATGGGACGCGACAAGATCACACCTTGCGTTCGGAGAAACCCGTCCACCCACGCCGCCCGTGTGCCCTTGCCGAGCGCAGCGGAAAACTCCCCCAGCCGCCTCGGGGGGGTGGGGGCCAACCGTGGCAAGTCACCCTGCCCCCCTCCCTACTCGAACCGCCCCCGCCCAGGCTCCGGCAACCGGTAGGCGATCACCGCACTCGGCAAGAGCAATGTCAGGCTCACCAGCGCCGCCGTCGTCGGACTCGTCACGTCCGCCAGCGCCCCGACCAGGAAGATGAGGAGCCCGGCGAACCCCCACGAAAACCCCATCATGATGCTGCTCGCCACGGCCACGTGCCCCGGCGCATATTCCTGCGCGGCGACCACGCCCACCGGCACGCTCGCATTCACCGCCGCCCCCACCAGAAAGGTGAGCGGGTAAAACCACCAGTTCGCCGGACTCGACAAGATCAGCAGCGCGAAGAAGGGAATGGTGGTGAGGATGGCGGCCCGCAACACGGGAACCCGCCCGTAGCGGTCACTCGCCCTCCCGCCGACGATGCCGCCGAGGGCGCTGGCGACGGCGTAGACGGCGAGCGTCACCCCGACCTCACGCGCCCCGAAGCCCCGACCCAGCAGGATGAAGGGGAGCATGGCGTTGTACCCCATGCTGGCGAGCGAGCGCAGCACGGCCATCGCCCACAGGGCCACGAGCGGCCCCCGGAAGATGCGCGCGTACTCGGCGAGGCCGACCCGCCGCCCGCTCGCCCGCCCCGACGGCGTGACCGCGAAGGTGAGGGCCGCGATCCCCGCGCCGATCAGGGAAAACCACGGCAGATGCTCCAGGCCGACCCCCGCGAAGACCGGGCCGAGCGCCATGCCCGCCGTGCCCCCGGCGCTGAACAGACTCGCCCACAGCCCCCGCCTCTCGGGTGGGCTGTTCAGGGCCACGTAGGCGGCCCCTGCCGGGTGGAAAAAGCCGCTGCCGAACCCGGAGGCGGCGACGAGCAGCACGAGCGCCCCGAACCACGGCACGAAGCCCATCATCGTCAGGCCCAGCCCCGTCATCAGCGGGCCGAGGGCGGCGGCGTAGCGGCGGTCGAACCTCTCCCCGACGATGCCGAGCAGGGGCTGAAGCACGCTGCTCGTGAGGCTGTAGACGGAGGAGAGCAGGGTGACGGCGGCGATGGACACCCCGAAGCGGTCCTGGAGGGCGGGGGTCAGGGGGGTGAGCATCGCCCCGTAGGCGTCGTTGATGAAATGCCCCGCCGTGACGGCCACGGCGACGGCGGTGGCGTGGCGGACGGCGGCGGGGGCGGCGGTGGCGCGCATAGGTCTCTACCCTACGCCTCCCCATGCGCGGGGCGTCCAGCGGGGCGGGCCGGAGGCTGCCGCTCGCCCCCCGGAGTGTGAAGTTTGCCCCACCCGGCGGGTGACTGCCGTGTGTGAGCCCAGACGTTAAGCTGCCCCTCATGGTCGCCACGTTCCGCGAGATGATCGCCGCCACCCTGCCGTCCGAGGAGCGGCTGCTCGAACGGCTCGCGCAGATGTCACCGGGGGAGTGGGCGGACCTCGCGCAGGTCTTCGCGGCGGCCCTGCCGGAACTCGACGCCGTGCTCACGCTGCCGAGCGGGGCCCCTCTGGCCGCCAGCCTCGCGCAGGCACGCGGGGTCACGCTGCTCGACGCGGCCCTTCCCGGCGAGGTGGACAGTTGGCTGCCCCTGATTCCCCCCAGCGGGGAGGTCGTGCTCGTCACCGAACATCTTCAGGGCGGCGGGCCCGAGCTGGAGGCGGTGGCCCTCGCCACGAGCCACGGCCTGCGCGTCGTGGCCGTCGCGGCGGCGGTCGAGCGCACGAGTGCCGGGGCCCGGGGCCGCCTCGAACTCCAGGGGGTGCGGGTCTACACCGCCCTGCAACTCGCCGACACCCCGCGCGGACTGGTCTTCGAGCGCCGCGCGCCGAGGCGCTGGAAGGAGCGGCACCGCTAGGGCGCCCCACATACGAACGATGTCACCCTGAGCCGAGCGAAGGGTTTCACCCCCGGCGTGGGATGCTCCGCTCCGCTCTGATGCGCAGCTTCCCAAGTCAGGGTGACCCCTTCCTCTAGGGCCCGCTCAGCTCCTCTCCCCGCGCCCTTGCGCATACGCCCGCAGCGCCCGCTCCTCGGCGGGAATGCGGATCAGGAGCAGCAGGGCAGCGTTGAGCAGCGTGAAGGCCAGCGCCGTGCGCCACGCCCCGACGGCCAGGGGAGCCGAGGCGAGTTCCAGCGCGACGACGGCGTAATTGGGGTGCGGCAGCAAGCGGAACGGGCCGCGCCGGACCCGTTCTCCGCCGGGCACGATCAGGATGCGGGTGTTCCAGGAGCGCCCGAGGGTGCGGATGACCCAGGACCGCAGCGGCTGCGCGAGCACGAAGAGGAGGAAGGCGGGCCAGTTCACCCGCCCCCCCGAGCGGCGGCCTTCGAGCAGGGTGGCGAGCATCCAGCCCGCATGGAGCACGAAGAAGAGGGGGTAATGTTCCCGCCCGTACTCGACGGCGCCGTGTTCGCGCGCCCAGCGTTCGTTCGCGCGGGCGAGGCGCAGCTCAAAGAGCCGCTGCACGGCCAGGAAGACGAGGAGGAGGGGGGCGAGGGTGCGGGCCTTCATCCCTACGAGCTTAGGGTGTAGAAGCTGGCGCTGCCGTGTCGATCCGGTCCCAGCACCAGATGGAGCAAGACCGCCTCCCACGCTCCCACCTTCGGGCCGAGAGTGAGGACGCCCACGCCCTGAGCCGTGCGGGCAGTCAGGGAGGCGCCGTCCGCCTCGTTTTCCACATGCAGCACCCGCCACCCCTGCCGTTCCAGTTGTGGCCGGAGGTGGACGAGGAGGTCCGGCTGTTCCGCGGCGCCCTCGGGGGGCAGGAGAAGCGCACGTTCGCTGCGTTCGGCCTCGCCGCCTCCCCCGCCCTGCATCTGCACCCGCCATCCCTGGGGCACGGTCAGGGTGGGGAGGGGAAGTTCATGCATCCGGTGGAAGTGCGGGTGGGGGTCCTGGCCCAGCATGTGCCGGACCTGCTCCGGTTCCACGTCCTGCACGTTCAGCGAGACCTGGGTCACCCCACCCTCGCCCCGGGCATGGAGCATCACCGTCCGCTCCTGTTCAGGGTGGACGCCCATCCACTGCCCCGCCTCCGCCTCCACGAACGCCTGCCGCCACGGCTGCGCCGCCCGCCACCCCTGCCCCTCCAGGTGGGCCGTGAGAGCGGCCATCACGCCAGGTTGAGGGCCGGGCACGTCCAGAAAGACGCGCCAGGTGGTCTGTCCGTCGGGCAATCCTCCGGGAGGCCGACGAAACGCCACCGACCGGACGCCGCCGAGCACCCTCACACCCGCGAAGTCGGGCAGCGGCACGGGGAAGTCGGGGGGCAGCGAGTTCGGCGTGACGACCACGCCCCCCGGGTCATCCTCCCAACCCTGCCCCAGCGCCCGGCGCAGGAACTCCACGTCCAGCGTGACTTGTTCGCCCATAGGCCGAGCTTACCCCCCCGACAGCAGCTCGTCGGCGGCGGTGTCGGCGTCGAGTTCGCCCCGCGCCACCCGCGCGTAGAGGTCACGGCTCAGCTCGCGCGCGCGCCTCAGCACCCGGTCTTGCACCAGCGTCCGCACCTCGAACTCGGCGCGGCGTTCGCGGCGTTCGGCAAGGCCACCCTCCCCCAGGTGCGCGCGGTGGGCGAGGACCGCCTCCGCGACCTCGGCCACGCCCTCCCCCTGCGAGGCGACGGTCTTGAGGATGGGCGCGAACCAGGTGTGGGCGTCGTGCGCGCCGAGGCCCTGCGCGGCCCGCAGTTCCCGAACGGTGCGGTCGGAGCCGGGGAGGTCGGCCTTGTTCACGGCCAGCACGTCGGCGATCTCCATGATCCCCGCCTTGAAGGCCTGCACCCCGTCCCCCCCGGCGGGCGTCAGGACGAGCAGCGTGTGGTCGCACACGGCGGCCACGTCCACCTCCGACTGGCCCACGCCGACCGTCTCCAGAATCACCCAGTCGAAACCCGACCCCTCCATCAAGGCGAGGACGGGCAGCGTGCGGGGCGAGAGGCCCCCGAGCGCCCCCCGGCTGGCGAGCGAGCGCACGAAGACCCCCTCGTCGGCGTGGTGGCGCAGCATCCGGATGCGGTCGCCCAGGATCGCCCCCCCCGAGTAGGGGCTGCTGGGGTCCACCGCGAGGACGGCCACCCGTTTGCCCTGGCCCCGCAGGTGGGCGATCAGCGCGTCCGTGAGGGTGCTCTTGCCGCTGCCGGGGCTGCCCGTCACGCCGAGCACCACGGCCCGCCTGCCCCTCTCCCGGGCGGCGCGGAGCAGGGGCTGGGCCCCGTCCAGCCCGCTCTCGGCGAGGGTGATCGCGCGGGCGAGGGCGCGGGGGTCGCCGGCGCGAAAGCGGTCGAGGAGAGGGGCCGTCATGGGGAGGGGGTGCGCGGGAGGCGGGACGCGGGAGCACCTCCCCCCCCACGCACCGCGCACCGCGCCTGGCTCCCCCTCACGGCGCCTGCCCCAGCACGTCGTCGGCCTCGGTGGCCTCCAGCAGGTCTTCGAGGTGGGCGTCGTCGTTGAAGCCGAGCAGGGTGCCGCTGCCCTCGCCGAGCAGCACGCGGGTGATGGAGGTGTTCGTGACGCTCAGCCGCGCCCAGGCGTGGGCGGGCACGCCTCCCAGCGCGAGGCCGACGGCGACCCGCACCACCCCGCCGTGGGTGAAGACGAGGACCCGCCCCCCCGGGTGCCGCAGCCGCAGGGTCTCGAAGGCGGCGCCGCAGCGGGCGAAGAGGTCTTCCATGCTCTCGCCCCCGGGGCGGCGGGTGCGCCAGGGGTCGGCGCGCAGGGCGGCGAGGTAGCCGGGGTGCCGCGCCTCGATGTCCGGGACGACGAGGCCGCTCAGCTCGCCCACGTCGATCTCGCGCAGGCCGGGCTCGGGTTGAACGGTGGGGGGGCCCGCCAGGCGTTCGGCGACCATCTCGGCGGTCTGCGAGGCGCGGGCGAGGTCGCTGGTATACACGGCGGCGAAACTCTGCCCGGTCAGCCGCTCGGCGAGGCTGGCGGCCTGAAGCACCCCGATGTGGCTGAGGGGCACGTCCGTCTGCCCCTGGTAGCGTCCGTCGGCGTTCCAGGTGCTCTCGCCGTGGCGGACCACCCAGAACTCGGTGGCGGTCGCCCGCTCGGGCGGCACGAAGCCGAAGGGGGCGCGGCGCCTCGTCAAGGGCTGACCCCGCACCCGGCCTCGCCCGGGGTGTCGCCCGCGAAGGTCACGCCCCCGCCCTCCACCATCCCGCCGATCACCCAGGGCGTCTCCCCCGCCGCGCGCAGGGCGGTCAGGGCCGGAGTCACCTCGGCGGCAGGCACCATGAACAAGAAGCCCACCCCCATGTTCAGCGCCCGGAAAGCCTCTTCACGCGGAACGCTGGCCTCCCGCACGATCAGCTCGAAGAGGGGCGGCACCGTCCACGAGGCGGTGTGCACCTGCATCCCGATTCCCTCGGGGAAGACGCGCGGCGGGTTGTCCACCAGCCCGCCCCCGGTGATGTGCGCCATGCCGTGAAGGGTCACGTCCGCCCCCCGCAGCGCCTCGAAGGCGCCCAGGTAGGCGCGGTGCGGCGCGGTGAGGAGGTCTTCCAGCCGCTCGCCGCCCAGGTCCACCCGGGGCTCTTGCCAGTCCAGCCCGTCGAGCGCCATCCGGGCGAGGCTGTAGCCGTTGGTGTGCAGCCCGGTGCTGGGCAGGGCGATCACGGCGTCGCCGGGTTGCAGGGCCGAGCCGTCGATCAGGGCGGCGCGGTCCACCACGCCGACGACCGTGCCCACCACATCGAGTTCCCCCTCCACGTACACGCCGGGCATCTCGGCGGTCTCGCCCCCCAGCAGGGCGACGCCCAGCGCCTCGCACGCCCCCGCCGCGCCCGTGACGATCTCGGCGGCGACCTCGGGGAGAAGTTTGCCCATCGCCACGTAATCGAGGAAGAAAAGGGGCCGCGCCCCCTGCACCAGGATGTCGTTGACGCAGTGGTTCACGATGTCGGCGCCTAGACCCGCGTAACGCCCGGCGCGGGCGGCGACCTTCGTCTTGGTGCCCACGCCGTCGGTCGAGGCGACGAGCACGGGTTCGGCCATCCCGGTGAAGGTGGGGCGAAAGAGGCCGCCGAAGCCGCCCAGGCCGCCCAGCACGGCGGGGCCGTAGGTGCGGGCCACCGCCTCCCGCATAAGCTGGACCGCCCGCCCCCCCGCGTCGATGCTCACGCCCGCCCGCTCGTAGGCGGAGGCCGCCCCCTCGTCCCTGCTGCCTTGAGTCATGCTTCTCCCCCACCCCGCACCCGGCGGGCTCGGCAGGCAGTGTAGCGAACCGGAGGGCGGGGCCGTGCGGTCGCTTAGGGCGCTGGGGAGAGGTTTCCTTTAAGAGGACGCCCTCACCCCTCCACGAAGAGGGGCAGCGACGACGGCCTCACCGCCCCCACCTCCACTGCCCGGCGGTGCAGTTCGCGCACGGCGCGCTCGCCCTCCTCGCCCACGTCCAGGGAGAAGTCGTTGACGTACAGGTCGATGTGCGCGCGCATCACGTCGTCGCTCATCTCCAGGGCGTGACGGCGGATGTACTCCATCGGCTCCCCCGGGTGGGCGCGGGCGTACTCCAGGCTCTCCCGCACCGCCCGATTTAACCCGCGCTGGACCTCCCCCGGCAGGTCGCGCCGCACCAGGATCGCGCCGAGGGGCAGGGGCAGGCCCGTCTCCCCCTCCCACCACGCGCCGAGGTCGAGGAGCCTCGCGAGCCCGTGTTCCGGGTACGTGAAGCGCGACTCGTGGATGATCAGCCCGGCGTCCACCTTCCCGCGCGCCACGGCGGGCATCACCTCGTCGTAGCGCATCCGGGTGAGGCGGACCTCCGGGTAGGCGAGGCGCAAGAGGAGTTCGGCGGTCGTGAGGGCTCCGGGAGAGGCCACCAACCTGCCGTTCAGGTCGCCGACCTCCTCCCGCGCGACGACGAGCGGCCCCACGCCCCTCCCCAGCGCCCCGCCCGACCGCAGCGCGACGTAACGGTCCATCACCTCGAAATAGGCGCGGTAGCTGATCTTGGTGACGGGGAGGCGGCCCGCGACCGCCCAGTCGTTGAGCGTCTGCACGTCCTCCAGCCGCTCGCGCACGGGGAGGGGCGAGGCGACCTTCCCGGCGTGCAGGGCGTAGAAGATGAAGGTGTCGTTGGGGCAAAACGAGTAGCCCAGGTCGAGGGACAGGGTGGCGGGGGCGAGGTCGGTCATGGGGTCAGGGTACGCCCGCTTCTCACCCCGGTCAGCGGTGCGTCACACGCGCGTGGGTAGGCTGGGGCCATGCTCAAGGCCCTGCCACCCGTCCTCCTCGCCCTCAGCCTCGGCGCGTGCGCGCCGTCCCAGACACAGAATGCCGAACCCCGGACCACGGAGGAGACCACCGTGCCCGTCGGCGGCCCCGCCCAGGTGGGACAGTGCGCGCCCGGCTACGTCCGGCCCGACTTCGCGGCGCTGGAGCAGGGGCTCGCCGCCGCCCGGGCGAGGTGGACGGCGGCGGGCATCCGTGACTACAGCCACGACTTCTCGCAGGTGTCGGCGCCCGTGCGTTTTCCCACCGTGCGCGTGTCGGTGCGCGGCGGGATGGCGCAGGCGGTCAAACTCGCCCCCGGGGAAACGGGCGAGCCGGGCGCCCAGGCCCGCGCGACGGTGGAAGACCGTTTCGCCAACATTGCCCAGGCGCTCGAAGGCCAGCGGCAGCAGCCCTGCCCCGCCGTCGAGATCGAGTACGACGCGCGCGACGGCCACCCCACCCGCTTTTTCAGTGGCACCCGCCAGGCGAACGTGGCCGACGGCGAGGGCGAGTGGCGCATCACGAACTTCACCCGGCCCTGAGCCGCCCCGCGCCGGGTCGCCGCGCCCACAGCAAGGCCACGAACCCGGCGGCGAGGAGGAGCATCCCCGTCACGCCCAGCGGCGGGTAGATGTGGTGCCCGGTGAAGAGCCACGCCCCGAGGAGCAGCGCCACCCCCCCGGGCACCACCCGCCTTCCCACGCTGGGCCACAGGGCGGCGAGGGTCAGCACGCAGGCCGCGAGCAGCCCGAGGTTGCCCACATCCCCCAGCGCGTTGCCCTGGCGAAACAGCGCGCGGACGATGGCGGAGTCCTCATCCACCCCCAGGCCCACCAGCCGCCCGGTGCCGACCCCCGCGAGCAGGTCCACCGCCGGGTAGTAGACGGCGTACACGAAGGCCCCGACCCGCGCGAGCCACGCCACGGGCCCGGGAACGCCCGCAAGCAACCACCAGACGTTCACCCCGATCAAAGGAAACAGCGGGACCAGGGCGAGGTGCAGGCTGAGCCAGTGGCGGGCCGTATCCAGGGTCAGGTCGGCGGGGTGGGTGAGGCCCAGCCCGGCCATGACGAGCGGCGCGGCGGCGATGCCGAGGAGGGACCAGGGGGAGGGGTGGAGCGGGGCGTGGGGGCGGGAGGGCGCGGTTGCCGCCGGTGGAGCTTCCATGCGCGTCCTTTCGGGCAGGGCTCAGGTCAGCCTGCGACCTCCCGCCTCCGGGGTGGATGCCACGAGTAGAACACGCCCGACCCTCCCCTCACCGCACGTCTCGCAGCGCCTCCCGCGCTCCTTCGGCATCCCGCGCGATCTGGGCTTTGAGCTCGTCGAGGCCGGCGAACCTCTGCTCGCCGCGCAGCCGGGTGAAGAACTTGACCTGCACCTCCTCCCCGTACAGGTCGCCCTCGTAGTCGAAGAGGTGGACCTCGAAGCGGCGCCCCTGGCCGTTCACCGTGGGTCGGAAGCCCACGTTCGCCATGCCGTGATGCCGCCGCTGATGGTGCGGACCGAGTTCAGTGATCGCCACGACCGCGAAGACGCCCAGCGGAAGCGCCTTGCCCTCGGGAACGCGGATGTTGGCGGTGGGCCAGCCGATGGTGCGCCCGAGCCTATCCCCCTGCACGACCACCCCCTGCGCGTCGTAGTGACGGCCCAGGAGACGCTGGACCCCCTCCACGTCCCCGGCCTTGAGCAGTTCGCGGATGCGGGTGCTCTTGATGTCGTCGCCGCCGAGCTGGTGCATGGGCAGCGCCACGACCTCGCGCGTCACCTCCCGCAGGTCCGCCACGCCCCCCGCCCGCCCCCGCCCGAAGTGGAAGTCCTCGCCGACCACGATGGCGCGGGGGCGCAGGGTCCGCAGGTCGTCGAGAAAGGCTTCCTTGGGCCGGGCCGCGAACTCGGCGGTGAAGGGCACGGCGACCGTCTCGTCCACCCCGTAGCGGGCGAGGAGGTCGAGTTTCTCGGGGAGGGTGGACAGGAACTCGACCCCCTGGGTGAGCACGCGGGTGGGGGGGTCGAAGGTGTAGACGACGCTGGGGACCCGGTGCTCGCGCGCCCTGGCCTTGAGCTGGGCGATCAGCGCCTGGTGGCCCAGATGCACCCCGTCGAAGGAGCCGACGGCGACCACCGTCTCCGTGTCGGGGCGCTGGGAGGGCGAGACGTAGGTCTTCACCCGTCGCCCCGCCCGAGGAGTTGCACCGCGAAGAGGGCCGCCGTGACCGTGCTCGCGCTTCCCTTGATCGTGCCGTCGCGCAGGCCGTCGAGCACCTGCTGCGGGGGCATCCACACCGTCTCCAAGTCCTCGTCCTCGTCGGGGTCGAGGCGGCTCTCGCGCAGGTTGCGGGCCTGGAGGACGTACAGTTCCTCGTCGCAGAAGCCGGGGCTGGAGTAGAAGCGGGTCAGCAGTTCCATGTCGCCGTCGAGGCCCACCTCCTCCTGAAGCTCGCGGCGGGCGGCCTCCTCGGGGCTCTCGCCGTCGTCGATGAGTCCGGCGGGGGCCTCCAGGGTCGAGTCGTCTATCGCCCGCCGTCGCTGCCGGACGAACAGCATCTCGCCCGCGTCGTTCAGCGCCAGAATCGCCACCGCGTCGGCGTGGCGCACGACCTCCCACTTGCCGTCCAGCAGCTCCAGCCGCACGATGTGGCCGTCGTAGATCACTCGGGTGCCCGTCTCGGCATTCGTCATGGGGGCAATGTAAAGCAGGGGGTGGAGGGTCAAGGGTGGGGGTGAAGGAATG
This sequence comes from Deinococcus planocerae, assembly GCF_002869765.1. Taxonomy (NCBI): domain Bacteria; kingdom Thermotogati; phylum Deinococcota; class Deinococci; order Deinococcales; family Deinococcaceae; genus Deinococcus; species Deinococcus planocerae. The sequence continues at coordinate 60,954 of NZ_PNOR01000018.1, forward strand.
GGCGCGGCGTGTTTCCTTCATGGGGGCCAGAAGCACTCTTAGGAGGGGTTGAAGCGGACTGACCGACGTGCACCAAAAATGATACACTGCTTCGGTGTGACCACCCCGACTGAACCAGAGACACCACAGCCCATCCTTGAGGTTCGGTTCTTTCGCACGGCCACGGGCAACGAACCCGTCCGGGAGTGGCTGAAGGCGCTCAGTCGGGATGACCGCAGGAGGATCGGGGAGGACATCAAGACCGCGCAATTTGGCTGGCCTCTTGGGATGCCCCTGATCCGCAAGCTGGAAAAGGGTCTCTGGGAAGTCCGGACCACTCTGGAAGACGGGACGGCCCGCGTGATCTTCACCGTGAAGGGAAACCGGATGATCCTGCTCCACGGGTTCGTCAAGAAATCCCAGAAGACCCCGAAGAATGACCTTGAAACCGCTCGAAGGCGTCTAGGCCAAGTGGAGGCAGATGGCGATGAGTAACGAATCCGTGAGCAAGCACATCGGGAGTAGCTTCGACGACTTCCTGGCAGAAGACGGAATACTGGCGGAGGTCGAGGCGGTGGCCGTCAAGCGGGTGATCGCGTTCCAACTCGAACAGGAGATGAAACGCAGCGGCCTGACGAAAACCGAACTGGCCTCCCGGATGGAGACCAGCCGCTCGGCAGTAGACCGCCTGCTCGACCCAGAGAACCATGCCGTCACCCTGCGGACCCTGGAACGCGCGGCAGTCGTCCTGGGCAAGCGGCTAAGGCTCGAACTGGTCTGACTTCGGATGGTGGGTCGGCGCTCCACGTTCACGAGGCAAAGAAATTTTGAGCCGCTCAATCCCACCCCACGGACACGCTTCGAGCGTCAAGGCTTGACCAGCCCCCAACGCTTCACCATCCCCTGCGGGGCTGTCCCCGTCTGCTCTAATACCCCCATGCTCACCCGCGCCGACCTGGAGGAGCGCGAGGCCCGGACGCTCGCCCCCTACGCCACCCTGAGCGCCCGGTCCCGCGGACGGGAGTACCCCGAGCCCGAGAGCGCGACTCGAACTGCCTTCCAGAAAGACCGCGACCGCATCCTGCACACGACGGCCTTTCGGCGCCTGGAGGCGAAGACCCAGGTCTTCCTCAACGCGCGGGGGGACCACTACCGCACCCGCCTCACGCACACGCTGGAGGTCCAGCAGGTCGCCCGTTCGGTGGCCCTGACGCTGGGGCTCAACGAGACGCTGGCGGAGACCATCGCCCTCGCGCACGACCTGGGGCACCCCCCTTTCGGGCACGCCGGGGAACGGGTGCTCCACGCGCTGATGGAGGAACACGGGGAGGGCTTCGACCACAACACCCAGGCCCGCCGCATCGTGACCCGGCTGGAGGACCGTTACCCGGACTTCCCGGGGCTCAATCTGACCCTGGACACCCTCGACGGCCTGAACAAGCACGACCGGGCGGGGCAGGGGCCGCCCAGCCTGGAGGCGCAACTCGTGGACGCCGCCGACGCGCTGGCCTACACCGCCCACGACCTCGACGACGGGCTGCGCAGCGGGCTGATCACCCCGGCCCAACTCGCCGAACTGCCGCTGTGGCAGGAACTTCTGGTGCGGGTGCCCACGACCTCGCCCGACCTGACCGAGCGCGACCGCCGCACCCTGCACCGCGAGTTGCTGGGCTGGCTGATCACGGACCTGACGGCGGCGAGCCACGCCGCGATCACCGCGAGCGGCATCGGGAGCGCCGAGGACGCCCGCGCGCACACCGGGCCGAACGGGGGGCGGCTGATCACCTACAGCGATCCCATGCGCGCCCTCTTGCGCGAGACGGGCGTCTTCCTGCGCGAGCACCTGTACCGCCACTGGCGGGTGGAGATGCAGGTCGAGCAGGCGACCCGGATGCTGAGCACCCTCTTCTCGGCGTTCCTGGCCCGGCCCTCCATGCTGCCGCTCCAGGCCCGCGCCCGGGCACAGGAGGACGGCCTGCCCCGCGCCGTGTGCGACTTCATCGCGGGGATGACGGACCGCTACGCGACGGAGACGTACGCGGCGATCACCCCTCCCCCGGCGGCGCCGAACTGGTCGAGGTAGAGGCCGAGGGGGCGCCTGCCGGACCTGCGCCGTTCCCCGTCCCCCCGACCTCTTAGACTGCCGTATGTCCGAACGCATCCCGCTGGAGGCCCTGACCGCCCTTCCCACCGTCGCGGCCCTGACCGTCGCGCACAGCGGGGAGGAGGTGGCCTTTTACGCCGACTGGACCGGGCGCTTCGAGCTGTACGTCCTGAACCTCCGCACCCGCGAGCGGCGTCAGGTGACGAACGGGGAGGCACCCAAGGGCGTCCGCGCGGGCTTCGTGTGGTCGCACGACGACACACGCATCCTCTTCAGCCGGGATCACGACGGCGACGAGCGGCAGGCCCTCTTCGAGGTGACGGTGGCGCCTGGGCAGGTGCGGCCCCTCCACCACGTCCCGGAGAGCATGGACTACGCGGTGGACGCCCACCCGGACGGACGGCGCCTCCTCGTCAACAGCACGCGGGGCGGGCAGATGAACGTGCACGTCTACGACCTGACCCGGGAGGGCGAGGACGCCTGGACGGCCCTCACCCGGCAACCCAACACCACCCAGGCGGTGGCCTGGAGCCCGGACGGCACGCAGGTGACGCTCAACACCAACGAGAGCGCCGACCTGCGCAACCTGGACGGCTACGTGATGAATGCGGACGGGGGCGACCTGCGCCGGGTCCTGCGGGTGCGCGAGGGCAGCCGGGACGGGGTGGGGCGCTGGCACCCGGATGGGCGGCGGGTGGCCGTCACCAGCGACGCGGACGGACACGGGCGGGTCGGCCTCCTCACCCTGGAGAGCGGCGAGGTACGCTGGCTCACGCCGCCGGACGGGCTCACCGAGGAGGAGGCTGGGGAGTTCTCCCCCGATGGCCGCTGGCTGAGCGTGATCCGCAACGTGGAGAGCACCCTGACGCCCGTCCTGTACGACACGGAGACCGGAGAGGCCCGCGAGCTGAGGCTGCCCCCCGGCCTCGCCTACGGCACGGAGTTCGCGCTGGGCGGCACGCGACTGCTCTTTCAATACATGACGACCACCACCCGCCCGGAGGTGCTGCTGTACGACCTGGAGACCGACACCCCCGAGGTCCTGCTGCCCGCCGAGTACGGCGGGGTGGACCCGGCGGACTTCGTGCCCGGCGAGTACGTGCGCTACCCCACCGAAGGCGGCCTGCACGTTCCCGCCATCCTCTACCGGCCCCGGTCGGTCACCCCCGGCGAACGGTTCCCGGCGCTGGTCTGCGTGCACGGCGGCCCCACCGCGCAGTTTTTCCGCTCCTTCAGCGCGCAGCTCCAGTTTCTCGCCGACCGGGGGTACGTGGTGCTGTGCCCCAACGTGCGCGGCTCGACCGGGTACGGGGTGGAGTGGCGCGACGCCAACCTGCGGGACTGGGGCGGGCGCGACCTGGAGGACATAGCTGCCGGGGCCGAGTACCTGAAGACCCTCGACTTCGTGGACCCGGGGCGCGTCGGCGTCTTCGGCGGCAGCTACGGCGGATATCTCTCGTACCTCGCGGCGGTGAAGAAGCCCGACCTGTTCAAGGTCAGCGTGCCCATCGTCGGGATCACCGACCTGCACCGGCTGTTTGAAGACAACAGCCGCGACATGCCGCAACTCGGCTACTACTTCCGCACGCTGATGGGTGACCCGGTGGAGCAGGCCGAGCTGTGGCGCGAGCGCAGCCCGATCACGCACGCGGCGAACCTGAAGGCCCACATGTTCATGATGCACGGCGTCAACGACCCCCGCTGTCCGGTCAACCAGGCCCGGGGCTTCCGGGACGCGCTGCTCGCCCACGGACGGGAGGAGGGACGCGACTTCGAGTACGTGGAGTTCGGCGACGAGGGCCACGGGGCGGGCGACATCGCCGGGCGGACCCGCAGCTACCGCCTGCTGGCCGATTACCTCGCCCGGCGGCTGTGAGGGGCTAGGCTCCCGGCGCCGCCACCCGGACCCCCGCCCCCTCCAGCGCCGCCCGCAGGTCCCGCGCGAGGTCCGCCGCCTCCGCCCCGTCCCCGTGCAGGCAGAGGGTCCGGGCGGGCACGCGCACCGTCTCCCCCGTCACCGCCGTGACGACGCCCTCCCGCGCGAGGCGGACGCCTTGGGCGACGGCCTTATCGTGGGGAAGCAGAGCGCCAGCCTGCCCACGCGGCCACAGCGAACCGTCGGGCGCGTAGCCTCGATCCGCGAAGCCTTCACCTACGGCGTCCAGCCCCAGCGCCGCCGCCTCATCCAACATCACCGACCGCTCGCCCGCCAGCCCGAAGTACAGGGGGAGGCCGGAGTCCTTCGCGGCGACGGCGATGGCGCGGGCCAGTTCCGCGTCCTTCACCGCCATGTTGTAGAGCATCCCGTGGGGCTTGACGTGAACGAGTCGGACTCCCTCGCGCGCCGCCACCGCCTTCAGCGCCTCAATCTGCTCGCGGACGAAGGCAGTCACCTCCTCCGGGGGGAAGTGCATCTCCCGCCGCCCGAAGCCCTCGCGGTCGGGAAAACCGGGGTGGGCGCCCGCCGAGACCCCGTGCCTCGCGGCGAGGCGCAGGCTGCCCCGCATCGTCTCCTCGTCCCCCGCGTGGCCCCCGCAGGCGATGTTCGCGCTCGACACGAAGGGCATGACGAGGGCCTCGTGGGGGCTGCCCTCGCCGAGGTCGGCGTTGAGGTCGATGGTGAGTGTGGAGGTCATGCCCCCTTGTACCACCAGCTCAAGGCCGCCTCCACCCCGCGCAGGGCCCGTTCTCGCCGCCGCAGCGCCGCGTGCGCCGCCTCCAGCGTCACGGCCCGCAGCCTCACCCGGTCGCCGGGCCGCAGTTGGCCGAGCGTGGGCAGGTCCACCCGCGCCACGACGAGTGGGGTGGTGTAGCCGCCGTGGGTCCCAGCGTCACTCAGGAGCAGGATGGGCCGACCGTCGGGCGGAAGCTGCACCGCGCCGGGCGGGTTGGGGAGGCTGACGCGGGTAGGGTCGTGCGGCGCTGGGACGACCTCGCCCAGGCGCACGCCCATCCGGTCGGCCTGCCCGCTCACGGTGAAGGTGGGGCCGCACAGGGCGGCGAGGAGGTCAGGCGTGGCCTCCGGGGTGGCGAGGACGCGCAGGGTGAGGTCCGGCCCGGTCGGTGTGTGGAGGTCGGGGCCGACGAAGGCGTGGGGCGGCGTGACGGGCGGCAGGACGGACCAGGAGAGGCGGTCCCCCGCCTTGAGCGCCCGCCCTTCCAACCCGCCGAACCTGGAGCGCAGGTCGGTCGAGCGGCTGCCGAAGACCTCCTGCCCGTGCAATCCCCCCCGCACAGCGAGGAAGGCCCGCGCCCCCCGCGGGGTGCCGAAGATGGAGAGTGTTTGCCCCGCCCGCACGACGACGGCCCGCCACAGGGGGAAGGGCCCGTCGTCCAACCTCGCCTCGAAGGGGGCCCCGCACAGCGAGACGAGGGCGTCCGCGTGGAACCGCAGGGCAGGCCCGCCCAGCGTCACCTCCAGCCCCGCCGCCCCCGCCGCGTTCTCCACGAGGGCGTTCGCCAGCCGCCGCGCCACCGGGTCGGCGGCCCCCCCCTCCGGCACGCCGAGGGCCCGCGCCCGCCGCCCCGCGTCCTGCACGGTGGTGAGGAGGCCGGGGCGCTCCACGGTCAGGGAGGGGGGCTCAACCATCCGTCACGTCCACGAACGTCACCCGGTCGCCCGCGCGCCACGCGACCGGCTCAGCCCGGTTCACGTCGAAGAGCACGGCGTCCGTCCGCCCGACGATCCGCCACCCGCCGGGCGTCTCGCGCGGGTACACGCCCGCCCAGGGACCGCCGAGCGCGACGCTGCCCGCCGGGACGCGCTCGCGGGGGGTGTCCAGCCGGGGCATCTTCAGTTCCTCCGGCAGTCCCGTCAGGAAGGCGAAACCGGGGGTGAAGCCCAGGAAGGCGACCTCCAGCGGGGCGGCGCACACGGCCCGGACGAACTCGGTCACGCTCAACCCCACCCGCCCGGCGCACCACGCGAGGTCGGGGCCGTCGAAGGTGACGGGGAGGGCGAGGGTCCGTCCCTTGCCGCCCGCCTGCCCCGTCAGCCCGCCCAGCCGCGCGGCGAGGTTTGCGGTCAGGACCTGCGGCGTGGTCGTCAGCGGGTCGTACAGGACGGTCAGCACACGGAGGGCGGGGACCGCCTCCCGCACGCCGGGGAGGGGCCGGGCCATGAGGTCGGCGAGCAGTTCCCGGGCGAGGGGCGAGCGCACGACGAGCGCGGCGTCGCCGAGCGGGGTGATTTCGGGCGGCGTGGTCCTCCCCTCCTCCGACATGCGCCCATCATCCCACGCGGCCCCCGCTAGGCTGGGCGGCATGACCTCCCCCCGGCAGCAGCCCCCTCAAGAGCGACCCCCCCAGGAACGACACTTCCGGGCCGTCGCCGTGCAGCCGCAGTGGAGCGCCGCCGACTTCGCCAGCGCCGAGACCTTTCGCACCTGGATGCGCTCGCAACTGGAGATGGCTCGCCCCCACCTCGCGCCGGACCGTCCCAACCTCGTCGTGCTCACCGAACTCAACGGGTTGCCCCTCGTGCTGCGCGGCGTGCCCCTCGCCGTCCGGACCGGGACCTTCGAGCGGGCGGCCCTCGTGCTGTTCCTGCGCTGGTTCCCCCGCGTGCTGCCCGTGCTGCTGCGCGAGCGGGTCTCGCCCATCCGCGCCCTGCAACTCGCGCTGAGCGCGGGAAACACCCGGCTCTACCTGGAGACCTGCCGCGACCTCGCCCGCGAGTACGGGGTGTACCTGTGCTGCGGCTCGACCCCCCTGCCCCGCTACCGGCTGAAAGGAAGGCGGCTCGTTCGTGAGGCGGGCACGCTGCACAACGAGACCGTGCTGCTCGACCCGCAGGGCGACCTGATCGGCGTGGCGGGCAAGGTGCACCTCACCCCCGCCGAGGAGGCCGGGGGCGTGGACCTGACGCCGGGGCCGCTGGAGGAAATGCGGGTCTTCCCCACCCCGGTCGGCGACCTCGGCGTGGCGATCAGCCTCGATGCCTTCCGGGCGGACGTGATCGGGCAGTTGGAGGCGGGCGGCTGCACCGTGTTGCTGCAACCCGACGCGAACGGCGCCCCCTGGACGGCCAAGGAGGGCCTTCCCCCCAACCCCACGAACGTGCGCGACCAGCCCGTCGCGTGGCTGGAGAGCTGCTGGCAGGTCACGACGACGAGCCGCTCCATCCGCTACGCCGTGAACCCGATGGTCGTAGGCAACCTCCTCGACCTCACCTTCGACGGACAGAGCGCGATCACGGGCCGGGCCGAGGACGCCCCCGAGGCGCGCTCGTACGTCCTGACCGAACCGCGTCCGGGGTTCGTCGCGCTGCTCCCCTGGGTGGAGGAGGGCCTCCCCGAGCGCCTGCGCGCCGCGGGGCTGGAGCGGGCCGCGCGCAGCGGCCACCCCTGGGAGAACCGTTACCGCACGGGCATTCTTCACGCCGACCTGACCCTGCCGCCGAGCGAGGTCCCCGCGCCGCTCCAGACGGAGCACGAGCGAGCCCTGGCCGCCCTCCTGCGGGGGGAGGCGACGCTGACGGGGAGCCGCCCGCTGTGGCCCTGGCTCGCGCTGGGCGTGGCCCTGCTCCTCGCCTTCCGGCGCAAGCGTTGACAGGGCCGGGGGAGGTCCCTATACTTCCTTTCGCGCTTGGGAATGCCCCGGGCGTGACCCGCCGTCACGGGGGGTTGGCCGAGTGGTTGAAGGCAACGGTCTTGAAAACCGTAGTGGGGCAACCTACCGGGGGTTCGAATCCCTCACCCCTCGCCACCGTTTCGACCAGCAGCATGACAATCCGGTGCCTCCTGTGGAGAGGTGGGTGAGCGGCTTAAACCAAGCGTTTGCTAAACGCTCGTACGCCTTAAAAGTGTACCGCGGGTTCGAATCCCGCCCTCTCCGCCAAGCATCACCCGGCAGAACCGTCACACACCACAGCACGCGCCCGTAGCTCAGCTGGATAGAGCGTCTGACTACGGATCAGAAGGCCAGGAGTTCGAATCTCTTCGGGCGCGCCACGCAGACCCCCTCGAGCAGGGGGTTTTCTTTGTTTTCTGCCGTCCTGCCGAACGGGGGCAAGGTGCCCGTGCGCGAGCTGCCGGGCCGGGTTCCACAGAACGAGGGGCCTCTCCCGGCGAGAGAAGCCCTCCCGAGCGCCGCCCAACGGCGGAGCCCGGCCCATTACAGGATGCGGCGGGTGAGCAGTTCCGACACCCCCAGGCTGCTCAGGAGCATCAGGCCCGCGAGGGCGGCGACGAAGCCCGAGACCTCGCGCGGCTGCACGGTCCAGCCCAGCGAACGGCCCAGGTCGCGGTAGATCGAGTTGAGTTCGCCCGCCGACCGGGCCTCGAAGTAGCGCCCGCCCGTGGTGGAGGCGATCTGCTTGAGGGTCTCGGCGTCGAAACCGCCCCAGAAGCCGCCCCAGCCGCCCATGCCGGGGTCGCCGTTCTCGGTGCCCAGGCCCACGGTGTAGACCTTGACCCCCAGCCGCTTCGCCTCGGCTGCCGCCTCCAGGGGGTCCGAGCCGCTGTTGTTGCGCCCGTCGGAGAGCAGCACGATGGCCGCCGCGGGCAGGTCCCGGGTGTTCGTCACCTCCGGGCCGCGCTCCGGCAGCGCGCGCAGCGACTCCAGCAGCCCGTCGCCGATGGCGGTGCGCCGGGCCAGCCCCAGCCCGTCGATGGCGACGAGCACCTGCTCGTGGCGGGTGGTGGGCGGCGTGTTGAGGACCGCGTACCCGGCGAACGACGCCAGCCCCACCCGCACCCCCTGCGGCAGCGACCGCACGAAGTTGCGCGCCGCCTCCTGCGCGGCGAAAAAACGGCTGGGCTTGATGTCCTCGGCCTCCATCGAGCGCGACACGTCCATCGTCAGCATGATCGCCGTGCGGTCGTCGGGCAGCGGCAGGGGCGCGGTGGGCCGGGCCAGCGCCACGAGCGCCAGGCTCAGCGCCCCCAGGTACAGCGCGGCGGGCAGGTGGCGCCGCAAGGGCCGGGGCCGCCCCCGCGCCTGGGCGAGCAGCCGCAGGTCGGGGTGCAGCGCCGCCGCCGCCGCGGGCCGCCCCAGCCCCCGCAGATACAGCCACACGAGGAGGGGCAGCAGCGCCAGCGCGGCCAGGGCCCAGGGCCAGATGAAGCTCATGCGAAAACCTCCTTGGGCCGGGGGTGAAGGCAGGCCCGTGTCACGGCACCCTCCTCTGCCACGCCACGGCCAGCCCGCCGCCGATCACGAGCAGCAGGGCGGCCACCCCCGCGAGCGGGCCGCCGAGCCCCAGCTCGCTCGGCTCCCAGCGCACCGCCGAGCCGAGGTCGCGGAAAAGCCCGCGCAGCCGCTCGGGATCGGGCGGGAAGAGAAACTCGCCCCCCGTGAGCTGCGTCAGGCGGCTGAGTTCGCGCGTGTCGAACGGCACGAACACGAGCTGCCCCTCCACCCGGCTCACCGCGCCCCCCTCGGTTCCCAGGGCCACCGCGTAGAGCTTGACCTTGTGGTCGGAGGCAAAACGCGCCGCGATCTGGGGGTTCGCTCCCCGGTTCGAGATCCCGTCCGAGAGGAGCAGGATTGCGCCCGGGGGCAGCGTCTGAGGGTCGATCGGGGTGGGCGCCGGGTTGGGAGTGGGGGCGGCCTGGGCCTGACCGGGCCCCTCGACGAGTTCGCGCGGCGGCACCGCCTTCTCGCGGCCCGGCAGCGCCCGCACGCCGCTCACGAGCGCCCCCGCGAAGGAGGTCGCCTGGGCGGGCTTGACCCGGTTCAGGGCGTCGAGCACCTCCTGGCGGTCGGTGGTCGGCGGCACGAGGACCGAGGCGTTGTCGGAAAACGTCATCAGGCCGATCTGGGTGGAGGCGGGGGCGAGTTCGAGAAACTGCCGCGCGAGCGTGCGCCCCGCCTCCAGCCGCGAGGGCTGCACGTCGTCGGCGAGCATGGAGCGCGAGGCGTCGAGCGCGATCATCACCGACGCCTTGTTCACGGGCAGGGTGGGCCGGGCGACGGGTTGCGCCGCCCCGAAGAGCAGCAGGGCGAGGGCCCCGAGTTGCAGCCCCAGCGGAATCAGGGCCCGCTGCCGCTTCCCCCCCCGCAGCACCGTGCCGAGCAGGTGCGGGTCGGCGTAGGCGCGGGCCCGGCCCTGACGCCTGCGCGCCGCCGCCGAGAGAAGCCACACCGCCAGCGGCACGAGCAAGAGCAGCCACAGCAGCGCGGGATAGCCGAAGGTCATGTGCGCCGCCCCCTTCTCACCGCCGCGAAGCGCAGCAGGGGCCCCACCGGGTCACGCTCGGTGCCGAGGTCGAGCAGGTCCACCTGCGCCGATTGCAGCGCCCTTTTGAGTGCCTGGTCGCGCTCGCCCACCAGCCGGGCGTGGGCCGCGCGCACCCCCGGGTCGGAGGTGTCGAGCCACAGCTCCTCGCCCGTCTCCGGGTCGCGCATCCGCAGGCCGCCCACGTCGGGAAGCGCCCGCTCGGCGGGGTCCGACACCCGCACCGCCACCACGTCGTGCCGCTGGGCCAGCCGCCCGAGCGCCCCCGCCCAGCCCCCCGCGCCCCGTTGCGCCGTCTCCAGGAAGTCCGAGACCACGAAGACGAGCGCCCGCCGCCGCAGGGTCCGCTCCACCGCCGTCAGGGCCGTGGCGAGGTCGGTCGCGGGGCCGGGCGCGGCGTCCGGGCTTCCCTTCGACAGCAGGTTCATCACGGCGAGGGCCTGGGCGCGGCCCCCGCGCGGCGGCGCCATCCCCGAACCGGGGCCGAAGGTGATCGCGCCGATCTTATCCCCGTGGCGGGTGATCACGAGAGACGCCACCCCCGCGAACTCGCGCGCCAGCTCGCGCTTGAGGACCCGCCGGGTGCCGAAGTTCATCGAGGGCGAGGTGTCGATGACCAGCCACGCGGTCAGCTCGCGCTCCTCGCGGTACTGGCGGACGTGCAGCCGCCCGCTGCGCGCGGTCACGTTCCAGTCGATGCGCCGCACCTCGTCTCCCGGCTGGTACTCGCGCACCTCAGCGAGGTCGAGGCTGGGGCCGTAAAAGAGGCCCCGGTAGTCCCCGAAGAGGAAGCCGTCGAGCCGCCGCACCACCCGGAACTCCAGCCGCCGCAGGAGTTGGGCGGGCGGTTCCAGCGGCGGGCGCGACGGGGCGTGGGTGTGGACGCGAGGCGGACTCGTCACCCCCCGGCGCCGCCGCAGGCTAAGCAGGGCCATGGCCCGTCACAGCCGGGGGCGAGCCGCCCGTCGGGTCCCCGAGGTGGACACGCGGCAGCGGCACGGCGGCGATGAGCTTGCCCACCATCTCCTCGAGTTTGATCTCCTCGGCCAGCCCCTCGTACGAGAGCATCACCCGGTGGCGCAAGACCTCCGGCGCGAGGTCGCGCACGTCCTCGGGCAGGGCGTACTCCCGCCCGCGCACGACGGCGAGGGCCTTGGCGCCCAGGATCAGGTTCACGCTCGCCCGCGGGCTGGCCCCGTAGGCGACTGACCGCCCCAGCTCGGGAAGCCGCACCGCCGCCGGGTCGCGGGTGGCGCGCGCCAGGGTCACCGCGTACTCCGTCACCGCCGGGTGCACGTACACGAGGTCGGCCATCCGCTGCAACTCGCGCAGTTCGTCGGCGGAAAGCTGCACCCCCACGGGCGCGAAGGACGACGACACCCGCTCCACGACCGTCATCTCCTCGTGGAAGCCGGGGTAGCCCACGACCACCTTGAACATGAAGCGGTCCACCTGCGCCTCCGGCAGGAAGTACGTGCCCTCCGACTCGATGGGGTTCTGGGTGGCGAGCACCAGGAAGGGATCGGGCAGGAGGAAGGTCTGCGTGCCGATGGTGACCTGCCGCTCCTGCATGGCTTCGAGCAGGGCGGACTGGATCTTGGCGGGCGCGCGGTTGATCTCGTCGGCGAGGATCAGGTTGGCGAAGACCGGCCCGAGTTCGACCTCGAACGCACCCGTCTTCTGGTTGTAGATGCGGGTGCCGATCAGGTCGGCGGGCACGAGGTCGGGGGTGAACTGGATGCGGCGGAACGAGGCCCCGATGGCGTCGGCGGTCGTCTTGATCGCCAGCGTCTTGGCGAGGCCCGGCACCCCCTCCACGAGGACGTGCCCGCGCGCGAGCAGGGCGACGAGCAGCCTCTCCAGGAGCAGGTCCTGCCCCACGATGACCTTTTTGACCTCGAACAGCAGGGTCCTGAGGCGGGCGGCGGCGTTCGTGACCGCCTGGGGCGACAGGGGGGTGAGGGGGGAAGGTGCGGTCATCAGGTCCTCCGGTTCAGGTCGGGCAGGGCAGGCTCTCCGGGTTGGGATGGGCCCTGTCCCGGGGCGGGCGAGAAGGGTTCGAGGGGGAAGAGTTCGTTGTCGCCGCCCGGCCCATTGCCCCGCCCGTCCCCGCCGGGTTGCGGCTGCCCGGGTTGCTGGCCAGGCTGCTGTCCCGGCCCGGGCTGGCCCGGTTGCAGGCGGTACATCTGGCCGTCCTTGAAGAGCAGGACGCACTGCTCCTGCCCCTGACCCGGCTGCTGCCCGGGTTGCTGGGGTCCCGGCTGCTGGCCCGGCTGTCCCCGCCCGGGTTCGTCGCCGGGGCCGGGCACCAGCGGGATCACCTCGCGCGGGTCACCTTGGACTTGCGCCTGCACGGGAAGGGGCCGCAGGGTCGGGCTGGTGCCCGCCACCGCCAGGGGGAAGGGCGCGGGGGCACTCAGCCGCCCGGCGACGAAGCCGCCCCCGAGCGCGCCCACGACGAGACCGACCATCCAGACCTTCATGTGGGTCCCCCTTGCGGAAGACGGGGAGGAAAGGGCGTCCGAACCCGGTCTGTTGAAACGATCACGCCAGCCTCCTGGGGGAGTGGAACGAGAGAGCGTCCTTCCACTCTAGGCCGGGATTCTGGGAAAAGATTGAAGCTCCGGCACCGTTACCCCGGCGCCTCCCCCTTGCCCCCGAGGAGAAACCCCATGTCCCACCGTCCGCGCCCCCGTCCCCTGGCCCTCCTCGCCGCCCTCGCCCTGGGCCCGACGCAGGCGGCCTCCGCGCCCGCGTGGTCGTCCCTCGCCCCATTGCCCCAGGCCCGCCAGGAGGTCGGGGCCGCCCCTCTGAACGGGCGCGTGTACGTCGTGGGCGGCTTTCTCGCGGATGGACGCACCACCCCCCGCGCCGACGCTTACGACCCGGCCACGAACACCTGGGCCTCCCTGCCGCCTCTTCCGGTGGCCGTGAATCACCCGGCGGCGGTGGCGCTGGGCGGCAGGCTGTACGTGTTGGGAGGCCACACGGGGCCGGGGCTCGGCGGGGCGACGGACGCCGTACAGGTCTACGAGCCCGGGAAGGGCTGGCGCCGGGGCGCCCCCCTGCCGACGCGGCGGGGCGGGCTCGCGGCGGCGGTGGCCGGGGGCCGGATTTACGCCGTCGGAGGCCAGCGCGGGCCGAGCGTCGGGGACCTCGCCGTGTACGACCCGGGGCGCGACCGCTGGACGGTCCTCTCTCCCATGCCGACCCGCCGCGACCACCTCGGGGTGGCGGTGCTGGGCGGGCGGCTGCACGCGGTCGGCGGGCGCACCGACGGGCGCGACTTCCGGCTCACGGCGCACGAGGTCTACGACCCGGCCTCGGGCCGCTGGTCGCGCGCCGCCCCCCTGCCCACCGGGCGCAGCGGGCACGCGGTGGCGGGCGTGGGGCGGTGCCTCTACGCCCTCGGCGGGGAGGGCAGCCCCCGCCCGGACGGCATGTTCGGCGAGGTCGAGCGGTACGACGCGCGCAGCGGGGTCTGGACCGCCCTCTCCCCGATGCCCCAGGCGAAGCACGGGATGGCGGCGGTGACGCTGGGCCACCGCATCTTCCTGCCGGGCGGGGGCGTGGTCGCCGGGCTCGGCCCCACGGCGGCGCACGAGGCGTTCACCCCGCCGCCCTGCTGAGGCGCCTCAGCCCCCCAGCGGCAACCGGACCACCCTCCGCGTCCGTCCCGCCCGGTAGATCGCCTCGATCAGCTCGACCGTCTTGCGGCCCTCCTCGCCGGGCACGAGCGGCTCGCGGTTCTCCCGCACGGCCTCCACGAAGTCCTCGAGCTGGAGGCGGTGGTAGTGCGTCATCACATCGAGGCGGGCGGCGCGTTCCCGGTCCTCGGCCTGCCAGGTGGGGAGGAGGTCCCCCTCTCCCGGCACGGTCCACACGTCGTTGACGGGGGGCTCGACCGCCGCCGTCACCCCCGCCACGAAGGACGAGCCGCCGTCCGTCTGCACGCCGACCGCCCTGCCGCTCTCGCCGTGGACGTGGACGCGGCCCCACAGCCCCGGATTCTGGCTGTTGCTCACCACCACGCTGCCGAGCGCCCCGCCCGCGAAACGCAGGGTGGCGACCGCCGTGTCCTCGACCTCGATCTCCGGGTGGTTGAGGTTGGCCCAGGCGCCCGACACCTCTTCCAGCGGCCCCATGAACCACTGGAGCAGGTCGAGTTGATGCACCGCCTGATTGACGAGGACGCCGCCCCCCTCCCCCGCCCAGGTGCCGCGCCACGCGTCCATCGCGTAATACTCGGGGCCGCGCCAACCCAGCAGGCTGAGGGTGCCGAGCACCGGGCGACCGACCTTGCCGTCCAGCAGGGCCCGCTTGACACGCTGAACCGGCTCGTACAGGCGGCGCTGGCTGACCACGCCGAGCCGCACGCCCGAGTCCCGCGCCGCCGCGATCATCCGGTCGGCGTCCCGGACGGTCAGGGCGAGGGGCTTTTCGACGAAGACGTGCTTGCCTGCCCGAGCGGCCTGGACGGCGGCGTCCGCGTGCAGGGGGTGCGGGGTGCAGAGGATGACGGCGTGAACGTCCCGGGCTTGCAACGCCTCGGCAAGATCGGTGTAAGGTCTCGCCCCGTACTGGGCGGCGAAGGCGGCGGTGCGTTCCGCGTTCCGACCGCAGACGGCGGCGAGCCGCGCACCGGGCAGGTCACTCAGGGCTCCCGCGTGCGTGTGCGCGACCTTGCCCGGCCCGACGATCAGGAAGCCCAGCGTCTCCGGCCCGCTCAGGGTTCGAGCACCACCTTCACCGCGTCGAGACTTCCCCGCGCGAGGTCGTGGATCAGCCCGGGACCGTCCTCCAGCCCGGCGACCCGCTCGATCAGGGGCGTCACGTCCACCCGCCGCGAGCGCAGCAACTCCACCGCCCGCGCGAACTCTTCCACGAAGGCGTAGGCACCCCGCACCGTGATCTCCCGCGTCACGACCTCCTGCATGGGGACCTCGACGGTGGGGGCGGCGTTGCCCACCCAGGTGACGTGCCCGCCGTTCCGGGCCATCCGCACCGACTGCCACACGGTCGCCGTCACGCCCACGACCTCCAGCACGGCGTCGGCGCCGAGCCCGCCCGTGAGGCGCCGCACCTCCTCCACCGGGTCGGTCTCGCTCGCGTGGATCACCTCGTCCGCTCCCAGGCGCCGCGCGAGCCCCAGGCGGTGCGGGCTGAGGTCGCTCACGATCACGCGGCCCGCGCCCCGCAGCCGCAGGGCCAGCACGGTCAGCAGCCCGACCGGCCCGGCCCCCAGCACGGCCACCGTGTCCCCCACCTCCAGCGGGGTGAGGTTCGCCGCGTGCAGGGCCACCGCGAGCGGCTCGACGAGGGCGCCCTCGTGCCAGCCCACCTCGCCTGGGAGGGGGAGGGCGTTGCGCCCCGGCACGCTGACGAACTCGGCGTAGCCCCCGTTCACCGACCAGCCGATCCCGCGGCGGTTCAGGCAGAGGGTGGGGCGCCCGGCGCGGCACTGCGGGCAGGTCCCGTCGGAGACGATGGGCTGGACGACCACGCGGTCGCCGACCCGGTGAGTCTCCACCCCTTCCCCGGTCTCCTCGACGGTGCCGCAGAACTCGTGGCCCATGATGACGCCGGGGGAGCGCCGCCCGGTCGAGCCCGTGAAGCCGTGCACGTCCGAGCCGCACACGCCCGCCGCCCGCACGCGCACGAGGACCTCCCCGGGCGCGGGGCGCGGGGCTTCCACCTCGCGCAGCGGCATCTGCCACGGCGCCTCGAACATCAGGACGCGCACGGGGCCTCGGTGAGCGGGGAACGGGCCGCGCGGCGGCGGGAGGGGGGGATTCGCGGCATGGCGCCTCCTGGCGTGGGGGTGACTCGGGGCGGAAGGGGCGGACCTCACCCTAGAGCGGGCCTTCCGGCGGCGTCAACGCGGCGGAGGCGTCGCCGAGGGTCGGGCCGCAAGTCACGCCGAGGTCACGCGGCCCGTGCTGTCGTGTGGGCGTCAAGGACGTGTGGCGCGGACGGGCTGCCCCGGGAGCCACCGGGACCGCCCGCCCCTCCCCCCGCACCAGGAGGCGTTATGAACGTCGACGACCCCCGGCCCACCCCCGGCCACGGCCACCCCCTCCCCGGCGCCCACCCGGACGACCTCCCCGACCCCGTGGCGTGGCACGCGGACGGCGGCCCGCCCGAGGGGGACCTCCCGGACGAAGGGCACCCCACCCTCACCCCCGAGCAGTTCGACGCGGCGCTCGAGCGCTGGCGGTAGGCGCGGGGGGGGCCGGGGTCTGCCCCTTCCCGGAGCCTCGCCAAGCCTCCGCCTTTACCCCCGCCGACCTTCAGATGTCAAGGCGTTTGGGTGAAGGTGTCTTGACATCTTCGCTCGGCGGGATGCTTAAATGGAACCACCTCACATCAAGGTCCGTGGCGGGGCGTGAGCCGTCTCGTCACTTGTTCAGGCGTTCTTCCGTCGGTTTTCGGTTCTGCGGCCCGTCTCGCCCTGAGAGACACAAGGAAGTGTCCATGAAAGCACATCACCGCACCCTGGCCCTGACGCTCACCGCGGCGGCGGCCACCGGCCTGGGCGTCTTCGCCGTCGCGCAGGGGCTGCCCAAGCTCGCCCAGAAACCGACCTACAAGGTGGGCTTCGCGCAGACCGAGAGCAACAATCCCTGGCGCATCGCGCAGACGAAGAGCATGCAAGACGAGGCGAAGAGGCTCGGGCACCGCCTGGTGTACACCGACGCGGCGGGCTCGGCGGCCAAGCAGGTCGCCGACGTGGACTCCATGATCGCGCAGCGGGTGGACGCGATCTTCCTCGCTCCGCGCGAGGAAAAGCCCCTCGCCGCCGCCGTGAAAAAGGCGCGCGCCGCCGGGATTCCGGTGATCTTGCTCGACCGCAACGTGGACCCGTCGCTCGCCAAGGCGGGCGTGGACTACGTGACTTTCATCGGCAGCGACTTTATCGAGGAGGGGCGCCGGGTCGGCCAGTGGCTCACCAAGAACATGAAGGGCGAGGCGCGGGTGATCCAGCTTCTGGGCACGACGGGTTCCTCCCCGGCCAACGACCGCCGCAAGGGCTTCGAGGACGCGGTGAAGGGCAACGCGAAGGTCCGAATCCTCGCCTCGCAGACCGGCGACTTCGCCCGCGACAAGGGCCGTCAGGTGATGGAGACGCTGCTTCAGGCGCACCCCGACGTGAACGTGGTGTACGCCCACAACGACGAGATGGCGATTGGCGCCATCGCCGCGCTGGAGGCGGCGGGCAAGAAGCCCGGCAAGGACGTCATGATCATGTCCATCGACGGCGGGCGCGAGATCGTGCAGCTCGTGGTGGACGGCAAGGTCAACTACGTCGTGGAGTGCAACCCGCGCTTCGGGCCCAAGGCGTTTGCCACCCTCAAGGACTACGCGGCGGGCAAGAAGATTCCCGCCAAGATCATCAACCCCGACCGCGACTACACGGCACAAAACGCCAAGGCCGGTCTCGCCTCGGCGTACTGACCCCCACCTCGCCTCAAGGGTGCCCGTCTCAAGGCACCCTTTTCGGGCTTTCGGGGGGCCGCGCTCCCACCCCGTCAGAGAAGGCCAACGTGGAACAACACCCAGCTCTCCTCTCTATGAGGGGCATCGACAAGAGCTTTTCCGGCGTGCCCGCCCTCAGGGGCGCCCACCTGACGGTAAGGCGCGGCGAGGTCCACGCATTGATCGGCCAGAACGGCGCCGGGAAGTCCACCCTCATCAAGGTCCTCACGGGCGCCTACCGCAAGGACGGCGGGACGATTTCTTTCGCGGGCCGCGAGGTCGAATTCACCTCCCCGCAGGCGGCCCAGCGCGGCGGCATCAGCACGATCTACCAGGAGGTCAACCTCGTCGCCCTGCGATCCGTCACCGAGAACATCTTCCTGGGGCGTGAGCACCGGCGCGGCCCCTTCCTCGACTGGCGGCGGATGAACGCGGAGGCGCGTACCCTCCTGGAGCGCTTCGACGTTCACGTGGACGTGACCCGCCCGCTGATGGACTTCAGCGTCGCCGTGCAGCAGATGGTCGCCATCGCCCGCGCGGTGTCGTTCGAGAGCGGGCTCGTCATCATGGACGAACCGACCTCCTCGCTCGACGACCGCGAGGTGGAGACGCTCTTCGGGGTGATCCGCCAGCTCAAGGCGCAGGGCGTGTCCGTCATCTTCGTCTCGCACCGCCTCGACGAGCTGTACGCCGTGTGCGACCGGGTGACGGTCATGCGCGACGGGCGCACGGTGGATGAGCGGGCGATGGGGGAGATCGGCAAGCTCGAACTCGTCGCCCGGATGCTCGGCAAGGAGGTCGGCGAGCTGCGCCGGGAGGGCGAGACGGCCTTCTCGCGCGGCGGCGGGGCCCGGGGTGACGTGCTCCTGGAGGCGCGCGACCTGCGGACCGGCGCCATGCTGCGCGACGCCGACCTCGACGTGCGGGCGGGCGAGATCGTGGGCCTGGCGGGCCTGCTGGGCTCCGGGCGCACGGAGACGGCCCGCGCCGTCTTTGGGGCCGACGAGCTGGAGGGCGGCGAGGTGCGCGTCTCGGGCCGCAAGGCCGCCTTCCGTTCGCCGAGAGACGCCATTCGCGCCGGGCTGGGCTTCTGCTCGGAGGACCGCAAGACCGAGGGCATCATCCCCGACCTCTCGGTGCGCGAGAACCTGACGCTGGCGCTGCTGCCGCACCTGTCGCGCCACGGCGTCGTGGACCCGAAGCGGCAGGCGGAGGTCGTGGACCGCTTCATCGCGCGGCTGGGCATCAAGACGGCGGGGCCGGAGCAGAAAATCCGGGAACTCTCGGGCGGCAACCAGCAGAAGGTCCTGCTCGCCCGCTGGCTGTGCATGAACCCGAAGCTCCTGATCCTCGACGAGCCCACGCGCGGCATCGACGTGGGGGCCAAGGGGGAGATTCAGGCCCTGCTCAGCGAACTCGCCCGCGAGGGGCTGGGGGTGCTGATGATCTCCAGCGAACTCGAAGAACTCGCCGAGGGCGCCGACCGCGTGGTCGTGATGCGCGACGGGCGCAGCGTGGCCGAGCTGCCGCGCCAGGGCCTCTCCCAGGACGCGATCATGACCGCGATGGCACACGGGGACGCGGCGCACGCCGAGGCGGCCCCGACGGGAGGCACCGCATGACCCGGCCCGAAGGGACGACCGCGCCGCCCCCTGCCCTGCCGCAGCCGCGGCGCAAACGGGCCTCCTCTCCCCTCCTCGGGCCGCTCGTCGCCCTCGCCTCGCTCCTCCTCTTCAACGCCCTGTTCACGCCGAACTTCCTCACCGCGCAGACCCTCAACGTCAACCTGACCCAGGTGGCGACGGTCGTGATCGTCGCGGTCGGCATGACGCTGGTGATCGCCACGGGCGGCATCGACCTCTCGGTGGGGGCCCTGATGGCGATCAGCGGGGCGATTGCGCCCATGCTGTTTCTGAATCCGCCGTTCGGGAACGCCGCGCTCGGCCTCGGGCTCGCCTTCACCGTGCCGGTGCTCGTGGCGGGGCTGTTCGGCCTCTTCAACGGCTCGCTCGTGACCCGTTTCGGCATCCAGCCGTTCATCGCCACCTTGATCCTCTTCATCGCGGGGCGGGGCATCGCGCAGGTGATGACGAACGGGCAGCTCCAGACCTTTTCCAACTCCACCTTCGGGTACATCGGGCTGGGACGGCCCCTCGGCATTCCCTTCCAGGTGATCCTGATGCTCGCGGTGGTGGCCCTCTTCGCGTGGGTGATGAGCCGCACCGTCTTCGGGCGACACGTCCTCGCGGTGGGCGGGAACGAGGCCGCCGCGCGGCTGGCGGGCATTCCCACGAACCGGGTCAAGCTCGCCGTGTACGGGATCAGCGGGCTGCTCGCGGGGCTCGCCGGGCTGATCGTCATCGCCATCAACTCGTCGTCGGACGCCAATCAGGTCGGGCTCAACATGGAACTCGACGCCATCGCCGCCGTCGCGGTGGGCGGCACGGCGCTGACGGGCGGGCGGGCGACCATCCTGGGCACCCTGCTCGGCGCCCTGATCATCCAGCTCATCCGCTACACCCTGCTCGCGCGCGGGGTGCCCGACGCCGTGGCGCTGGTGGTCAAGGCGGCGATCATCCTCGTCGCCGTGTATATCCAGCGGCAGCGTCGGTAAGCAGGGGGCCGTTGGAAGACGGTTTTGCTGGGACGCCTGGGGCGCTCACCCCCTCCCAGCCTCCCCCTCTGCTTCGCAGCTTTGCAAGTCAAGGGGGAGGGGCGAAAAGACTTAAAGCGTTCATGTGGTCATCTGTAGATCGCGCGGCTCGTCAGAAGGAGGCTTCCCCTGTCCGCCATCACTCCTCAACCCACCCGGCGTGAATCCTCGCGCGTCCGCGCGGGGCAACTGCTCCAGCGGTACGGCGTCCTCGTCGCGCTCGGCCTGCTCGTGCTGTTCGGCTCGCTGCGGTACGAGGGCTTCCTGTCCACCTACAACGTCTTCTCGGTGCTCGGGTACAACTCGATGTTCGGGCTCGTCGCGCTGGGGATGGCCTTCGTGATCATGACGGGGGGCATCGACCTCTCGGTGGGCAGTGTGGCCGCCTTCGCCAGCGTGATCGCCGCGCTGCTCAGTCCCTTCGGCCTGTGGCCCGCGCTGCTGGGGGCGGTGGCCGCCGCCACGCTGCTCGGGCTGATCAACGGCGTGGTCGTCGCGTATCTCAAGATCTTGCCCTTTGTCGCCACGCTCGCCATGCTGCTCGCGGCGCGGGGGCTCGCGCTGCTCTTCGCCGGGAACCAGTCGGTCTCGGTCAGTTCGGAGAGCGGTTTCACGACCTTCGGGCAGGGGAACATCGGGGGCGTGCCCTACACCGCGATCCTGCTCTTCGTGGCTTTCGTCGTCGGGGCGGTCGTGCTGCGTTTCACCCGTTTCGGGCGGCACGTGCTCGCGGTCGGCGGGAACGAGGAGGCCGCGCGGCTGATGGGCCTGCCCGTCGAGCGGACACTGGTGTGGGTGTACGTCCTGTCGGGGGCGCTGGCGGGGCTGGCGGGCGTGATCCTCGCCTCCCAGTTCGGGGCGGGGCAGCCGACCGAGGGGCTGGGGTGGGAGCTGACCGCCATCGCCGCCGTCGTGGTGGGCGGGACGCTCCTGACGGGCGGGAGCGGGTCGGTCGGCTCGACGCTGGTCGGCGTGCTGCTCCTCGGGATCATCTTCAACATCCTCAACTTCGAGAACGGGCGCGGCACGATCAGCCTCAGCGCGTACTGGCAGTCGGTGATCCGGGGGGCTTTCTTGCTCCTCGTGGTCGTGCTGCAAAACCGGCTCACCCGGCGCAGGGCGGGCGGCGGGGGGTGAGTCCCGCGCGCGTGCGGACGAATTCATTCCTTTTCACCCCGAAAGGCGCAGAATAACGGCACAGGCCCCCTCTCCACTCCGGCTGTCGCCCCACGTTTCCACCCTTCAGGAGGACCGCATGACCGCCACGAACGACACCAAGCCCGCCCCCTCCATGAGCATGAGCGCCGACGCCCCGGTTGCGACCACCGAGACCCAGGCTCCGATCAACGCCACGCCCTATGCCGACCCGCAGTACAGCGTGCCCGCGATCATGGCCGCCCTGTACGGCGACGGCATCCTGGGGCTCAAGGGGGCTTTTCCCCGCGAGTGGGTGGCGCGGCTGAACGACGAGCTGACCGAGCTGTACAAAGAGGCCCTCGCCCGGCCCGGCGGCGCGGTGGGGCGCGGCACGAACCGCCACTACGTCGAGATTCACCCGGAAGACATCAGCGGCTTTTACGACCTCGTGACCCATCCCTGGGTGCGGACGGTGTGCGAGTGCGTGCTGGGGCCGAATTACAAGATCGTGGAGATCGGCTTCGACGTGCCCAACCCCGGCGCCAAGGACCAGCCGTGGCACCGTGACTTCCGGGCGGGCGAGGAGACGCTGGTGGACCGCCGGTTGAACTCGCTCGCCTTCAACATGACCGCCGTGGACGTCGAGGAGGACATGGGCCCCTTCGAGATCGCGCCGGGCACCCAGTGGGACGACCCCAGCGAGTACGACCACGGCATGTTCCCGCCCCAGACGCTCTACCCGCGCTACCACTCCCTCGCCCAGCGCAAGTACCCCAGGGCGGGCGACATCTCGGTGCGCTCGGCCCTCACCATCCACCGGGGCACGGCGAACACCAGCGACAAGCCGCGCCCGGTGCTCGTGCTCGGGGTGGACGCCCCCGGCGCGGGGCACGACCAGTGGCACGACCTCCAGTTCACGCGGGGCTACTACGACCGTCTCCCGCAGGAGGTGAAGGACCACCTGATCTGCCGCGTGGTGGACGAACTCGAACCCATCATGCAGGGTCACACCATCGAGGGCCTGATGATGGGCGACGCCTGACGTGACGCGCGACTTCAATACCGTGGTGGCCCACTTCGGCGCCGATCCCGTGCCGGGGCGTATCGAGGCGCTGGAGGGGGGGCGCGGCATGATGCGCGTTTCCCTCGACCTGAACGGCGAGGCCCCGCCCCTGAGCGAGGGCAGCGAGTGTGTGCTGGAGATGCACGACGGCGCCCGCTTCCGCTTCACCGTGACCGAGCGGCTGCCGGGCGGGGGGAACGAACTGCGGATGAAGCTGCTGGGCAAGGCTTAGCCGCCTCGAAGGGAAAGACCCCGCCTCCTTGCCGAGGTGGGGTCTTCTCGTGGGCCGAGAACCCTTACCGCCCTGCCCCCAGCACCTGCCGCACCCGCTCGGGCAGGGCGGCCCAGTCGGCCTTTTTGAGCGCGCTGCGGGGCTTGCGGTGCGTGAGGGCCAGGTACATCTCCGCCTGCTGGCCCAGAAAGGCGCGGTAGCCCTCCTCTCCCCCGCCCCGCACGCACTCCAGCGCGAGGAGGTCGAGCTGGTCTTCGAGCATCCCCAGCGCCAGGAAGCGGGCGGCGTTCATCCCGCTGTCGCCGAGCAGCGGGGTCAGGAGGGGCAGGCGCTCAGGCGCGCGGGTCAGCGACCGGGCGGCCCGCTTGACGTTGGGGTCCTCCAGCGTCAGGGCGCAGGCGCGGCAGGGCTGCTCGCGGCTCGCCTCGCCGCACACCGGGCAGGGGCGCCAGCCCTGTTCCTCGCGCCACTTGCGGGCCCGGGTGATCGCCTCGGCGGCCCTGAGCGCCACGTCCCTCAGGTCGCCCTCCACGTTCCGCACGAGCGAGCGGGCGCGGGCACGGTCGGGGGCAGGGAGGGGCGCGGCGCGGGGGGCGGGCGCGGCGGTGCGGACGGTGCCCACCGTGAAACGGATCTCGCTCACGGCGTCGCTCCCGAGCAGGGCGTTGAGGCTTTTCAGGAAGTGGTGACGTTGCAGGGTGAGGTGGTGGGCGGTCGCGCTGTCGCGCACCTCCACGAAGAGGGTGCCCCCCTGCTGCGAGCGGGGCCGGGTCATCCGCGCGATCTCGGGGCCGACCGCCTGCGGCCACGCCAGGATCGCCCGCGCCTTGCCGATCCCCTTCGTCAGGCGGGCGGTGCCCAGCGTCGCGCCCATCAGGTCGCCGAGGCTGCGGGTGTCCCCCAGGCGGCGCGGCCCCTTCATGCCCCCGCCTCCACCGGGTCGAGGTCGGGGGGGGCAGCCTCGACCCGGACATCTTCTTCCTCTCCATCCTCCCCGTCGGAGGTGAAGCGCCCCGCGTGCGCCCGCAGGGCCTGGGCGGTGCCGGGCACGCGCTCGGTCCCGGTCACGATGGCCTGCGGCACGCTCGCGGCGAGGTCGAGGAGAAAGGCGCGCCTCCCGGGGTCGAGTTCCGCCGTGAAGTCGTCGATCAGGAGCACCGGCTTTTCCCCGAAGCGTTCGGAGAGCAGTTCGAGTTCGGCCCGCCGCAGCGCCAGCGCGACCGTGCGCCCCTCGCCCCGGGAGGCGTACTCCGAGGCCGGGAAGTCGCCCAGCGTCAGCGTCAGGTCGTCGCGGTGGGGGCCCGTCACGGTGGCGCCCCGCGCGAACTCCTCGGAGCGGCGGGCGGCGAGGTCTTCGGCGTAGGTCTCGGGCGTGGTGGATTCGGTCAGGGTCAGGGTGAGCGTCTTGCGGCTGCCCAGCCCCGCGTTCGCCTCCCGCGCGAGTTCGTCGAGCCGGGTCAGGGCGCGGCGGCGGAAGAGCATGATCTCGGTGCCGAGCTTGATGAGCACGTCGTCCCAGACGTGGAGGGACCAGTCTTCCCCGGCCTTGAGCGCCGCGTTGCGCTGGGTGACCGTGCGCTCGTAGCGGGCGAGGTGTCCGGCGTGGCGGGCACTGAGGCGCGAGAGCAGCGCGTCGAGGTAGGCGCGGCGGTTCGCCGGGGGGCCGAAGACGAGTTCGCTGTCCTCGGGGCGAATCCACACCGCACTCCCGCGCGGCAGGTCGCCCGTGCGCACCCGCACCCCGTCCACCTTGAGCTGACGGCGCCCGCGCCCCAGCCCAACCTCCTGGATGCTGAGGCTGCCGCCCTGCTGCACGTCGGCGCGCACGTACGCCTCGCGCTCGCCCGACTGCACGAGCTGCTCGAGCCGCGTCACGTCCGTGAGTCCCGTCAGGGCGAGGTACGCGGCCTCCAGCAGGTTGGTCTTGCCCGCCCCGTTCTCGCCGAACACACCCGTCACGCCCGCCGGAAAACTCAGCGTGCCCGGCGCGAGGTTCCGGTAGTTGAGGGTGGAGAGGGAGGCGAGGTGCACTCCGGACATTCTAGGCGAGGGGGGAGTGGGGCGGGGTGCCGGGGACGCAGTTGGGGGGGCGGGGAGTGGGAAGTGGTCAGTGGTGAGTGGGAAAGGACGCCCGCCCCTGCCCCCTTTCCATCTCCGTAAGCTGAGGACATGACCGAGGAAGCGCGTGAGGCGGTGTTGTCCGGACCTTCACCCCAGGCGCTCGAACGGTTGCTCGACGAGGGCAGCGCGTTCGTGCCGCCCAGCCGCGTCCTGGGCGGCCTGAGCGCCGAACTGGCCTGCCGCCGGGTCGAGGGGACACCCCACACGGTCGCCGAGATCGTCGCGCACCTGCATTTCTGGCAGTCGTACACGCTCACCCTCGCCCGCGGCGAACGGGCCGCCCTGCCCGAACACGCCGCCGAGGGCTGGCCTGAGGTGAGGCCGGACGAGTGGGACGGGCTGCGGGGACGCTTCCTGGAGGGACTGACCGAGATGAAGCGTGTGGCGCGGGAGGAGGACCTGTCGCGGCCCGTGCGGGGGCACGAGACGCTGGGCTATGAACTCACGCTCCACGTCATGCACAACGCCGTCCACCTCGGTCAGGTGATCTTGCTGCGGCGGATGCTCGGCGCCTGGCCTCCTCCCGGCGGGGGAGACACCTGGTAAGCGGCCCCTCCCGCGCACCCCGTCCCGCCGACCGCGTACCATCCTCCCCATGACCCCCGCCCCTGACCGCGACCGCCTCCTCGTCCTCACGCCGCACCCGTCCGGCGCCCTGTCCGCCGACGTGCTGCGGGACATGCTGGGGGAGGACGTGTTCGACGAGGAGAAACGGGCGGCCTTTCTGCGGCGCGTCTTTCTGGAGGGAGACCCCTACACCGACCTGATCTACGCCGTGCCGGGCGCGCGGTATCTGCAAGCCCCCTGGAGCCGCTTCGCCGTGGACCTCAACCGCGACCGGGACGATCTGGACGACAACGGCGTGGTCAAGCTGATGGACTTTGGCCGCCGCCCCCTCTACCCGGAGGGCTTCACCCTGACGCCCGAGGGGAGGGAAGCGCGGCTGCGGCGGGTCTGGGACGCCTTCGACGCGCAGGTGAGCACGGAACTCGCGGGCGCGCGGCTGATGATCGTCGGGCACTCGATGGCCTCGCACGGGCCGAAGCTGGGGCCGGACACGGGGGCCCCGCGCCCCGCCCTCACGTTGATGCCGGGGACGGAGGGGGAGCCCACCTTCCCCCGCGACCGCTGGGACGCCCTGCAAGCCGCCTGCGCCGAGGCGTTCGCCCCCGTCCTGACGGGCGAGTTCACCCGCGTGGCGGTCGGCGACCCCTGGACAACGGACACCCTCAGCCGCAACCACCACGCGCGCACGGGCATTCCCGCCTTCGGCATCGAGATCAACGTGGCGCTGTACTACGCGGAGTGGGGGGTGGTGCGGCCCGGGGCGCTGCGGGAGCTGAACGCAGCGTTTGGGCGCTTCGCGGACGCGGCGCTGGGGCTGGTGGAGTGAGCGTCAGCCGGAGCGGCTGAGTCTATCGACCTCTTTGAGCAGCGTGGGGATGCGGTGCGCGCCCGCCATCCCTCTGATGTCCCCCTTCGCCTCCTCCAGCGGCAGGCCGACGGAGGTGACGAAGAGGGGACTCCTGCTCGTCCCACGGAAAACCTCGGTCTCCCCGGGCGTGCCGTGGAACCTCGACTTGGCGACGCCGATGACCGGGACCCGCCCGGCCAGCGCCTCCCACAGGTGCCACCCGAGACCGGGCCTCTGCTCGCTCCCCAACTACACGTACCCGTCGATCACGATGACGTGTGGTTCGGGCAAGACGGGCCCGATGACGGCCAGCAGGGCGGGCAGCTCGCGGCGGTAGAACTGTCCGGGAAGGTAGTCCTCTGGGGGGCCGAGGTGGGCGGTGAGGACTCTTGCCGGGTGTTCGTCCGTCCACTCCCTGAACAGCACGCCCGCCGCCTTCGTCCCACCCGGCGGGTAGCCCACATCTACAGCGAGGATCAGAGCGTGTCCCCCATCCCCTCACGCTTCCCGCGTCGCCAGTTCCCGCACTCCGTTCACCAGCTCGCGCGCCGCCGCCTGATCCGGCGCGTCCCTCAACGCCTCCTCCAGCAATCTCAGCCCCTCGCGTGCCTGGGCGTCCGCGTAGTCCTGGGCGTAGCGCACGCTCCCGCTCTCCAGCAGCCAGCGGTGGATGTCGGCGATGGCCTCCGGGTCCTTGTCGGGGCGGTTGCGGCGCATCTGGTCCAGAAAGACGCGCTTTTGCTCCTCCGGCGCCCGGGCGAGCCAGTGGAGCACGATCAACGTGCGCTTGCCCTCCAGCAGGTCGCCGCCGATCTCCTTGCCGTACTTGAGGGAGTCGCCCGCGAGGTTGAGCACGTCGTCCCGAATCTGGAAGGCCGCCCCCAGCGCCAGGCCCGCCGGGGTGAAGGCTTCAGCAGGGGTCGCGCCCGCCGCGAGTGCGCCGAGCCGCAGCGGCACGACGACCGTGTAGTGGGCGGTCTTCAGGCGCACCATCTCCAGGTAATCGGCCTCACGCAGGTTCCACTCGCGGTGCTCCACCCAGGCGAGGTCCAGGTGTTGCCCCTCGGCGGTGCGGTGGATCATGGCGAGGAATTCCTCCACGGCGCCCGGCACCCCCGCCCGGTGGACCGCCGCCCACATGTAGGCGTGCAGCGCGTCGCCCGCGTTGATGGCGAGCGGCACCCCGTGGAGGCGGTGCAGCGCAGGCCTGCCCCGGCGCTCTTCCGAGTCGTCCTCGATGTCGTCGTGGATCAGAACCCAGTTCTGAAACAGCTCCAGGGCCGCCGCGAGCCACAGCGCCCCCTCCCGGCGTTCCGAATCCGGCGTGACCCCGTGCGCGCGGGCACTGGCGAGCAGGAGGTCCGAGCGGATGCCCTTGCCCCCGCGCCCGGGGTAGTCGCGCAGCATGTCGTAGAGCAGTTGCAGTTCCGGTCGCCCCCCCCGGGCAGGGAGCAGCGACAGCACGCGGTCGAGCAGGTCGGGACGCATCGCGGGCAGTGTAGCGGGGCGGCGTGGGCCTCCGGGTCGCAGGGGACCGGAACGGCCTTCTCACGCGCCTTTTCCTAGACTGCACCCGTGACGCCCGCCCCCCGCCGCAACCCCCGTCTCGTGCGCTGGCTGGTGCTGGGCGGAACGCTCGCGCTGCTGGTGGGGATCGGTCTCACGCCGGACGTGCGGGCCTTTCTGGCGCGCGGGTATACGGCCCTCACGTCGAGCGACCCCGCCGTCACCCACGCCTTCGTAGGCGGGCTCGGCTGGGCCGGACCCCTCGCGCTGATCCTGGGCTTCGTGTTTCAGGCGGTCGTGCCCGTCCTCCCCGCCCTGGTGATGATCGCCGTGACCGCCCGCGCCTACGGCCCCGTCGAGGGCTTTTTTATCGTCTACGTCGGCACGCTGCTCGGGGCCGCCGCCGGGTACGGGCTGGGGCGGGCGGTGGGGGACACGCTCGTGCGGACGCTCGCCGGGGAACGGGCGCGCAACGCGGCCCACGCCTTCGCCGAGCGGTACGGGGTGCAGGGGGTGCTGCTCGTGCGGCTGACGCCGGTTCTCTCGGCGGACGTGATGAACCTCGTCGCGGGGGCGGCCAGGATGGGCTTCCGGCCTTTCCTGCTCGCCACCGCCGCCGGGGCATTGCCGGTGACCCTGCTGGTGGTGTGGCTCAGCGGCTCGGCCCACCGGATGGCGTGGGGGCTGGGGCTGCTCTCGGCCCTCGTCGCCCTCGGGGCCGCGACCCGCTGGTGGCTCGGGCGGCGCTCGGCGGGGAGGCCGGTCCCGGAGGTTCCGCCCCGGACGGACGGCGGCGTCTCTTGAGGTGGCGCTGAATCTCGTCTCAGAAGGTAAGCCGGGCCGAGATTGTTCCTCAACGCGGGATGAAATGTTGAGCCCTGGAGGAACAACCATGAGAAGACCCCTGCTCGCCGCGCTGACGGCGGCCCTCGGCGTTCTGCCCCCCGCATTTGCCCAGGGCTCGGCTCCGCCCACCGGCCCCGGCCCCCAGCAGACGACCGTGCCCACCCCCCGCCCCCTGCCCGCCCCCGAGCCGCCCGTGAGCGCGACGGTCACCCGCAACGAGCCCGCGGCGCTGGAGTTCACCCCCGACAAGCTCGCCCGGCTCAGGGTCCCGGCGGGCTTCGAGATCAAGGTGATGGCGAGCGGCCTGGGCAACGCGCGGATGATGCACGTGATGCCCGACGGCGGCATCTACCTCACCCGCAGGGGGCAAAACGACATCTACTACCTGAAGGACGTGAACAAAGACGGCCTGTTCGACGCGGGCGAGCGCCGGATGGTCGCGCAAAACCTCAAGCTCGTCCACGGGCTCGACGTGAGGGGCGGCAAGCTCTACGCGGTCGGCGAGAAGACGATCTGGGTGATGGATATGGCGCGGGACGGCACCCTGAGCGTGCCCCGCGTCTTCGCCGACGGCTTTCCCGACGCCGGGCAGCACCCCGCGCGCGGGTTGAAGTGGGGCCCGGACGGCTACCTCTACGCGTCGTTCGGCTCCACCAACAACGACACGCCCACCCAGAATCCCGAGGAGGCGACCATCCTGCGCGTCCGCCCCGACGGGCAGTGGCGCGAGGTGTACGCGCGGGGGCTGCGGCACACCATCGGCTTCGGCTGGCACCCGGTCACGGGGACCTTCTACGGCATGGACATGAGCATGGACTGGCACGGCGACGACCTCCCGCCCGAGGAGCTGAACGTGATCGAGCGCGGGCGCAACTACGGCTGGCCCTTCTGCTACGCCGACCGCCGCCCCGACCCCTACACCAACTCCAGCCAGATTCCGGGCCGGATCACCAAGGCCGAGTTCTGCGACCTGACCCAGGGCTCGGTGCTGACCTACACGGCGCACGCCTCGCCCATCGCCCTGAACTTCTACACGGGCGCCCAATTCCCCGCCGAGTACCGGGGCGACGCCTTCGTGGCCTTCCGCGGCTCGTGGAACCGCTCCGCGCCCAGCGGCTACGAGATCGCCCGGGTGAACTTCGACGCGCAAAACCGCCCCACCGCCATCCAGCCCTTCGTGACCGGCTTCGTCTACCAGGAGAACGGGCAGTGGAAGCAGTTCGGGCGCGTGGCGGGCGTCGCCACCTACACGGACGGCAGCCTGCTCTTCACCGACGACCAGAGCGGCGTCCTGTACCGGGTGCGCTACACGGGGGGCCAGTGATGCGAC
Source organism: Deinococcus planocerae (assembly GCF_002869765.1). NCBI lineage: Bacteria > Thermotogati > Deinococcota > Deinococci > Deinococcales > Deinococcaceae > Deinococcus > Deinococcus planocerae. The sequence continues at coordinate 90,994 of NZ_PNOR01000018.1, forward strand.
ACCTGACGATCCTGGGGGTCCTGGCGCTCGCCAGTACCGTGGGGCACAGTGCCTCGGCGGGGGGAGCCCAGCCCATGAACATGGCCCCGGCGAGCACACCCCTCTCCGCCACCGCCGCCCTGCGTGACCCGGCGGGGCAACTTCTCGGCACCGCGACCTTCCGGCAGGTCGGCCAGGGGGTGCAGGTCAGCGTGGAGGCGCGCGGCCTGACGCCGGGGCAACACGGGATGCACGTCCACGAGTCCGGGCGCTGCGCTCCCGGCGTGGACCCGGCGATGAACACGGTCGTCCCCTTCGGCGCGGCGGGCGGGCACTTCGACCCCGGCATGAGCCGCAACCACGACGACCCGCAGGCCCCCAACAAGTACGGCCACGGCGGCGACGTGCCCATGCTCAACGTCGGCGCGGACGGGGTGGGCCGCTCCAATTTCACGAGCGACAAGATCAGCCTGACGGGCATGAACGGCATCCTGAACCGCACCCTGGTCATCCACGCCAACCCCGACGACTACAAGAGCGACCCGGCGGGGATGAGCGGCGCCCGCCAGCGCTGCGGCGTCATCGCGCGGGACGGCCTGACCACGCGCGACTATGCGCTCCCCGGCGCCCAGGACTTCCCCGAGGGCGTGGCCTACGACGCGCGCCGGGGCGTGATCTACACCGGCAGCGCGGTGAACGGCACGATCTACGCGGTCGACGCGGCGAGCGGCGCGGTGACCAAGTTCCAGGAGGGCGGGGCGCTCGGGCGTCAGGCCGCGCTGGGCTTGAAGGTGGACCCACAGGGCCGACTGTGGATCGCGGGCGGCGCCCAGGGCACGGTGAGCATCCTCAGCCCCGCCGGGATGACCCTCAAGGTGCTTCAGACGCCGGAAAGCCCCAACCCCTACGTCAACGACCTGACGCCCGCCCCCGACGGGAACGTCTACGTCACCGACTCCACCCGGCCCGTCATCTTCCGGGTGGACCGCGACCTCAACCTCACGGCCTGGCTCGACCTGGCGAACACGCCGATCAAGTACGGCCCCGGCATCAACCTCAACGGCATCGCGGCCACGCCGGACGGGCGTTACCTGCTCGCCATGCAGCTCAACACCGGCGAGCTGTGGCGCATCGACCTGCGGACCAAGGCCGTGAGGAAGGTCATGGGCGGCCTGATGAACGGTGACGGCCTGCTGCTCGACGGGCGCACCCTGTACGTCGCCCGCAACAAGGATCAGGTCGTGAGCAAGGTCAGCCTCGCCGCCGACTACGGCAGCGGCCAGCTCGTCGCCGAGGAGCCGCTGAGGGGCCTGCGCTTCCCGGCCACGCTCGCCCTCGTCGGGGGAGAACTCGTCGTGACCCAGGCGCAGCTCGACAAGCTGATGGGGGGCACGCCGGAGACGCCCTTCCGGCTGACCCGCTTCGGGAAGTTCTAGGGCCGGGCAGGACGGGGGGAGGAAGGCTCGCGGGCTTTCCTCCCTTTCTCCTGGCCCCGTGTCATGCTGGATCACCATGACCTCCCTGCAAGGGCTGATCCGCCACCACGGCCTGACCGAGATCGAGGGCGCCGTCCTCGCCGCCGTGCGGTCGGCGGTGCTCCTGTACCTCGGCGAGCCGAACCCGGCCCCGGGCGAGAGCCGGATCGGTGGCCTGCCCGACCTTCCCGCCTCGCTCGACTGGCCGATCAGCCGGGAGGGCGAGGCCCTGACCTTCCTCCTGCAACTCAACCTGCGGGACGTGCCGCACTTCGCCGGAAATCCCCTGCCACAGCGCGGGATGCTCTACGTCTTCCTGGGGCTGGACGAGCCCGCCTCGGACGTGGAGCACTGCCTGCTGCTCTACACGGGCACGGAGGAACTGAGCCCCCGTCCCCTGCCCGACCTGCCGCCCGCCAACGAGAACTACGGCGACCTCGCCCCGCGCGGCCTCGGCACCGTCCTCGTGCCCGACCTGCCGCGCTGGACCTCGCACGCCTACGAGGTGCTGATGGAGAGGCTCCCCGAGGACGGGCAGGAGAGGTACCAGGCCCTGACCGAGGACTTGCAGGCGGGCCAGGGGCAGGGCCGGGAACATGTCGGCCACCTGTTCGGCCACGTCGCGGGGATCGGTCATCCCGCCGAGGAGGACGCCTTCGTGGTGCGCGACGTGAACCCGGCGTGGCTGTACGACTATGGGCGGCGCGACACCCTGGACATGACGCGGGCCGACACGTGGCGCACCCTCCTGCGCCTCGACTCCGTGCAGGCCCTCGACCTCACCTTCTGGGACGCGGGGTATCTGCACTTCCTGATCCGCGAGAGGGACCTGGAGGCGTTGAACTTCGGGGAGACCTACGCGGCGATAGAGACGAGCTGAGGACGGGGCGGCACGGGGGTCACGGGACAACCCCCGTCACCTGTCCGGGGGCCTTTCCCACTCCCCACTTACTTGTTCTGCGCCAGCCGGTCCAGCACCAGACGGCTCACACTCTTGAGGGTCTCGAATACGCCGCCGCCGTTGTGCGCGGTCGCCTCGAAGAGGGTGAGTTCTTTTTTCGGGTCGATCACGGCGCGGATCATCTCGGTGGGGAGCGCCCCTTCCACGTCACGCTTGTTGACCTGGAGGACGATGGGCACCTCGCGCACGTCGATGCCGTGTTCGGCGAGGTTCTCGCGCAGGTTGCGCATGCTCTCGGCGTTGGCGCGCAACCGGTTGGGGGCCGAGTCCGCGACGAAGACGATGCCGTCCACGCCGCGCAGGATCAGCTTGCGGCTGGCGTTGTAAAAGACCTGGCCGGGCACGGTGTAGAGGTGGAAGCGGGTCTTGAAGCCCTGCACGCTGCCGAGGTCGAGCGGCAGGAAGTCGAAGAAGAGGGTGCGCTCGTCTTCGGTGGCGAGGCTCACCATCTCGCCGCGTAGCTGGGCGGGCACCTTGGAGAAGACGTGCTTGAGGTTGGTGGTCTTGCCGGACATGCCGGGGCCGTAGTAGACGATCTTGCAGTTGATCTCTCGCGCGGCGAAGTTGATGGTGCTCATGGATTCCCCCTGGGGTCAGGTCGGCCCTCAGCCGAACAGGTCGTCGAGCAGGGCGGTCGCCCCGTGCGAGAAGTCCTCGCCGAGCTGGACGGGCGGCGCGTCCTGAAGCTCCTTGAGGATGGCGGCGAGCCCCGCGATGGCTTTCTTGGTCTGGACCTTGACCCGCCCGAGGGGCACGCTGCCGTCGAAGATCAGGGTCAGGAGGGCCGAGTCGCCGACCGACTCGACGTATAAGGTGCCGTTCTCGCCCTGGTGGGTCTGCTCGCTGAAGGTGCGCTCGCCGAGCATGTTCGCCAGCGCGGCGGTGGCGGCGGCGTTGGAGGCGACGAGGGTCGCCACGCTGTCGAGCGCGGGGGGCCGGGGGGCCCAGAGGGCTTCCTTGTGCGAGAGCACGAAGCCCTTGCGGTCCACCAGCAGGCAGTAGCGCACGCCGGTGGCCGCGAGCAGCTCCTCCAGATGACGGTCCACGCGCTCGAACGCGTCGCCGTAGAGGGCAAGGGAAGGTTCAATCATCTCAGGGGAAGTGTAGGAGGCGGACTCAAACGCGCTTCTGACAAAGAGGAGAGAGCGGGAAGTGGCGAGTGGTCCGTGAAAGGAGACGAAGGCCGGGCCTGCCCCCAGCCACCTCCCCCGCCGTCCGGCCCCCGACCCGCCCGCCGTGGGATAAACTCCGCGCCGTGATGAGGGGAAGGCTCTTGGGCATGGCGACGTTCGTGCTGCTGGCGGCGGCCACGGCGGGCGCGCGGCCCGTGGCGATTGGCGGCGTGAGGCAGAGTGCGGCGGTGGGGTCGCGCGTCGTGGCGGGGGGCGAGGTCATCGCGGTGTGGACGCTGCCCCGGCTGGGGGTGGCCGTGCGCAACGACCCGCGCGACCTGCGGCTGCTCCTCGGCGAGCGGGAGCTGCGTTTTTCGCCGGGGCGCGGCTGGCGGGCGCTGGGCTTTACCCTGGCGGCGGACGTGCGGCTCGGCGTGCCGCAGCTCGTCGGCGGGAGCCTCTACGTGCCCGTGGGGGCGGTGCGCTCGCTCGGGGTGCAGGTCCTCGCGGACGCGCCCGACATCCTCGACTTCGCCGCCCCGGCGGTGGTGCCCGTCGCCACGCTGCCGCCCTCGCCCGACGTGCCCGTCGCCGCGGCCCCCACCCCCACGGCCCCGG
>NZ_PNOR01000019.1 GCF_002869765.1 Deinococcus planocerae
GCTCTGGCACTGATGACGGTCATGCCAGACGTTCATTTGAACCGCCTGCTCCTGACGTTCAGCAGAAACTCGGAATTTCTCCGCCAGCACGGCTATTCACTGCGCTATGCGAGGTGCAACTCCTGAGATCAGGGGAGCTATACGTCGTTATCAACGATGTTGATGAGGCGCGTTGGGATAACGCAGGACTCTTCTTTCTCAGACTGACTCGCCATCAATGGCTTTGATCAGGAAGCAACACGTCTCGCCGATACTCATGGAATGCAATCTCACCGTGCGGCGGGTCGCTGCGTTCCGGGAGGAGCGACACGACCAGCGCGAAATCGTACGCTTGGCCCTTCGCTCTGCGTGAAGTCGTGGCCGTCTTCCTCGGCGAGGCTCCCGTACAGCTCCTGGGAGGGCCGGATGGGCCGCCCGCCGGGCAGACGCGTGGAAACGTCCGGGTGGCCCGGATGCCCGGGAACCTTGTAAGAATCCTGTGAGGAAGCGCCGCTATTCTAAAAAAATGAAGGGCTTTCCCGGCACCTTCCGCTCTCCCAGGGAGCACTCCCGAAGGGTCGCACGGTTTTCGCTGCGGCTCAAGGTGCTGCTGGCGCTGGCGCTGGCGGGACTGTGCCTGATGGGGACGCTGGGGGCGCTGCTGCCCACGCTGGTGGTCACGCGTTTCAACCGTCAGGAGGAGCGGCGCATGCACGCCGACACCCTGCGGGTCGCTGAGGCGCTGGGCACCGAGCTGGAGACCCTGAGCACCTACGTCCTGAACTGGTCGGCGTGGGACGACACCTACGCGTACGTGGGGCGCCCGACCCGCGCCTTCGAGGCCTCCAACCTCATTCCGGGGAGCTTCGAGGCCGGGCGGCTCAACCTGATCCTGTTCCTCAACCGGCGCGGCGACCTCGTGACCGCGCGGGCCTACGACCTCGTGGGGCACCGGCTGGTGCCCGCCGGGGGACTCGGGCAGGAGGTGTTGCGGCGGGCCGGGAGCTTCCTGCGCCCCCGGGGGGAGGCGGACACCCGCCAGGGCATTGTGACGCTGCCTTCCGGGTCGTGGCTGCTTGCCGCGCGGCCCATCCTGACGAGCACGGGACAGGGGCCGTCGGCGGGCACGCTGGTGATGGGGCGGCGGCTGACCCCCACGCTGCTGCGCGACCTCAAGCGCGACGCCGGGCTGAGCCTGAGCCTCACGCCCGCGCCCGCCTCCCTCGCCGAGCGGGTGGCGCGGGCGCCGGGGGGCGTGCTCGTGCAGGCGCGCGACGAGCGGCGGCTGGAGGGCTTCACCGTCGTCCGGGACCTCGCCGGGCGCCCCTCCCTGGCGCTCGTGGTGGGGGCCGCGCGCGAGGACCACGCCAACGGGCTCGTCACCGCCCGCACGATCATGGTGGCGGTGTTCGCGGTCGTCTTGCTCTTCACGGTGCTCACGATGCAGCTTGTGGAACGGCTCGTCCTGAGGCGGCTGGGCCACTACCGGCAACAGGTCCGGACGATCATGCACCAGGGGCTGCCGCAGACCCGCTTCCCGGTTCGGGGCCGCGACGAGCTCAGCGACCTGGGGCAGGCGCTCAACGCCCTGCTCGACCAAACCGAGCACAGTCGGCGGCGGCTGGAACATCAGGCGACCCACGACGAGCTGACGGGCCTGCCCAACCGGCTGGCCTTCAAGCGGACGCTGGCGGCCCTGATCGGGGACGGACGGCCCTTCGCGGTGGTGTTGATCGACCTCGACAACTTCAAGGGGATCAACGACACCCTGGGCCACGAGGTCGGGGACGAGGTGCTGCGGGGGGCTGCCGCGCGGCTGACCGGGGCGCTACCCGCGGGGGCCTTGCTCGCGCGGCTGGGCGGCGACGAGTTCGCGGTGCTGCTCCCGGAGGTGGACGCCGAGGACGCCGGCGTCCGGACCCGCGCCCTGCTGGACACCCTGGCGCCTCCCCTCCCCACGAGCGCGGTGGAGTTGCGGGTGCAGGCGAGCGCGGGGATCAGCCTCTGGCCCGACGACGACGTGCACGAGTCGGCCCTGCTCAAGTACGCCGACCTCGCCATGTACGGGGCCAAGGCCGTCGGGAGCGGCGTACAGCGGTACCACGCCGGACTCTCACAGGACGCGCAGCGCCGCAGCGAACTCGAGCGCAGCCTTCAGGACGTCCTCGGGCGGGGCGAGCTGTGGCTGGCCTATCAACCGGTGGTCGAACTCGCCACGGGGCGGGCGGTGAGCTGCGAGGCGCTGCTGAGGTGGCAGAGCCCGGTGCACGGGGCCGTGTCGCCCGCCCAGTTCATCCCCATCGCCGAGGAGCGCGGGCTGATCCACGAGATCGGCGGGTGGGTACTGCGCGAGGCCTGCACGCTCGCGGCCCGCTGGCAGCAGGGGGGTCAGCCTCTCAGGGTCGCGGTGAACGTCAGCGCCGTGCAACTGCGCCACCCCGGCTTCGCGCGGGACGTGGCGGCCACCCTCTGCGCCACCGGGCTTTCGCCCACGCAACTCGAACTCGAGGTCACCGAAACCGCCGTCATGGCCGACCTCGCCGGGGCCACCCGGCAGCTCTCGCAGGTGCGGGCGCTGGGGGTGTCGGTGGCGCTGGACGACTTCGGGACCGGATACGCGAGCCTCGAACTCGTGCGGGAGTTGCCCCTCGACAAGCTCAAGCTCGACCGTTCCTTCGTGACGGGCGCCGAGCGCGACACCCGGCGGCAGGTCATCGTCGCCTCGATCATCCACATGGCGGGCGACCTCGGCCTCACGGTCGTCGCCGAGGGTCTGGAGACGCCGGGGCAGCGTGACATGCTCGTCGCGCTGGGCTGCCCGCTCGCCCAGGGCTACCTCTACGCCCGCCCCCTGGGTGAGGGGGACCTGCGCCGGTACCTCAGCGAGGAGACCCTGCGGGTGGGCGCCTAGCGTTCGTGGGACACCGCACGGAGGTCAGGCCCAACGCTCCAGGCCGCCCGAGGCGACGGGACCGGGCCTCCTGAACGGCCCGACTGCGAGTCCAAGGAACTGTCCTGGAACGCGGCGCGGGGCCTGGCCGTGGGATTCTTGCGCCCGCGTCCCCGTCCGGGCGAGGCGTGTCGTTCCGTGACCGGGAAATTCTCAACGGCACGGCCTCCGGGAAAGCCGTATCCTCTGGCCCGTCCCGATGGAACATCCCCTGCGTCTCCTCCCCTCCGCCACGCTCGGCGCCCTGGCACCCGGCATCCTCGCCGTGGCGCTGTGGAGCAGCTCGACCGTGGTGGAGAAGGTGCTGCTGGGCCGGATGCCGCCGGTCACCCTGCTTGCGTGGCAGCTCGGGGTGAGCGTGGCCCTGCTGTGGGGCGCCCTGCTGCTGAGGGGTGGGCGGGTGCCGCGCGGCGCGTGGGCGCGGCTGGGCTGGCCGGGCCTGCTGCAACCGGGGGTCGCCAACCTGTTGCTGCTCCTCGGCCTCGTCCTGACGAGCGCGAACACCTTCTCCTTGCTCAACTCGTGCGAGACGGTGTTCGGGCTGCTCTTCGCGCGGGCGCTGCTCGGTGAGCGGGTGGGCCGGGTCACGGCGGTGCTCGCCGGGCTCGCCACCCTGGGCGTGATGCTCGTGGCGCTGGGCGCCCCGCAGGAGGGAGGGGCGAACACCTGGGCCGGAGTGGGGCTGGTGCTGGGCGGCACGGTGTTCGCCGCGCTGTACGGGGTCGTGAGCCGCCCCGCCGCCGCCGCGCCGGAAACGCCCCCGCTGCTTCTCACGGCGCTGCATCAGACGCTCGGGCTCGCGGTCGTGCTCGCCGTCTGGGGGCTGGCGCTGACTCGTGGGGAGGGGGCGGCCCTGGGGAAGATCAGCCCCGCCACCTGGGCGTGGGCGGGGCTGGCGGGGGTCTTCCAGTACGCGGTGCCGTTCTGGCTCTTCCTGACCGCGCTGCGGCGCCTGAGCGCGAGCACCGTGTCGCTGCTCTTCACGCTGGGGCCGGTCTTCGTGATCGTCTTCGCCTTCGTGGTGCTCGGCGAGTGGCTCTCCCCCCTCCAGTGGTGGGGGGCCGCCCTCACCCTGACGTCCCTGGCCCTTATCGCGGCGTGGACGGGCCGGGAGAGCGCCTGACGCCCCAGGGCGATGGGGGGCGGCTCAGGCGGGCGGCGCGGCCTGAATGGAGGGCCCGCCGTCGGAACGGTCCGGGTGGGGCAGTTCGAGAGCGCGCCCGGCGGGCAGGGGCAGGTGCTGCGCCCCGGTCTCCTCCAGCGCCCCGAAGCGCACATGCCGCTGGCTGATGAACCAGATCTCGTCGCGGTCGTTGGGCAGGATGAAGTAGGCCTCGGCGGTTTCCGACGGCGAGTAGATGCCCAGCACCCGGTACAGGCGGTTCCTGGAAAACCCGCTCTCCAGCGGACGGGGCATGGGCGCGCGCGGCCCACCGAACTCCTCGATGCGGACGAACATATCCTTGTTGTAGGCGAGCATAGGGCAGGATGAAAAAAGGCACCCGCCCGCGTCAAGGCAAAAGTTAACATTTCATCAGAAACTGGTGAGTGTCCTGAAATGGTGAATGACGAAAATGGGCGGCAGGGACGCGGACAGTCCTACAAACCCCGGTACCCATTCTCACGTGTGGCCTAAGGTTTCGCGTCCTCGCCGCGCTGGGTGAGGAGAGGCGAGGTCAGCCCTAGAGCAGGGCCGGAGCGCGGCGTCCCACGCACACCACACGGGGAACGCGCCTAGCCCGCCTTCGCGCCCCGGCCCAGGGCGGCGAGGACCTCCGCCGCCGCACGCTCACCGCTCGCGCACGCACCCTCCATGAAGCCCTGGAAGGTGCCGCCGGTGTGTTCGCCCGCAAAGTGCACCCCGCCGACGGGCTCGGCCTCGGCCCCGCCGATGGTGGTCCACTGGCCCACCCGGTAGGCGGAGTAGGAACCCAGGGAGAGGGCATGGCCCGGCCAGTGGGCGCGGATGGCGGGAGAAGCGTCGCGCGCCCCCCGGATGCCCGGGAACACCCGCTCCATCTCGGCGAGCCAGGCCGACACGTGGGCCTCGGCGTCCCCCGTGCCGACCTCCACGCCGCGGCGCCCGCCCACGAAGTTCGTCAGGGCGCCCGCGGGTCCCGCCGCGTTCGGCGTGCGGCTGCTCTCCCAGGTCGTCTGGAAGGCCCGGTCGGAGTAGGTGTAGCCGTTCGAGCCGTGGCGGGTGCGCCACACGCGCTCGGAGAAGCCCGCGATGAGCTTGGCGTTCGTGCCGTACCCGATGGTCTCGATGGAACGCCGCTTGACCTCGGGAAGGGGCAGACGCAGCTCCACCCCGCGCAGCACGCTGAAGGGCAGCGCCAGGATGACGCGGGAGGCACGCACCTCCTGCGAGCTCCCGCCGCGGGCGAAGGTGAGGGTGTAGCGCCCGTCACTCGCCTGCGTCAGCGCCTCCAGGCGGGCGCCGAGGTCGAGGTCGGAGGCCAGCAGTTGCCCCAGCCGCCTGGGAATCGCGCCGTTGCCCTCCTCGGCGGTGTAGCGCATGTCGCTGACCCCGAAGATCTCGAAGCGCTCGGGCCGGGTGCCGATGAGGTAGATCAGGTTCAGGCTCGACTGCTCGGTCGCCTCCAGGCCGTACTCGGTGACGTAGGCCACCTCGATCAGGTCGCGCAGGAAGCGGGGCACGTCGGGGCGGTCGAGGTAGTCGCGCAGGGAGGTGCGGTCGAGGCCCGCCGCGTTGCCGGGGGTCTGGTAGCTCACGGACTCCACGTTCAGCGAGGCGAGGTCCGCCTCGATCCGCCGCGCGAGGGGCCCGAAGGCTTCGAGCACCTGGGGGTCGGTGTATTGCCGCCCGCCGAACTCGAAGACCTCGGGCAGCAGCCTGTCCCCCGCGTCGCCCGCGAGCAGGTCGCGCAGCCCCACCCCGAGTTCGCCCGCGAGGCGGCGGATGGACGTGTGCCCCGTGTCGATGAACTCGCCCCCGAGTTCGACGTGCCGCCCCCCGAAAACGCCGTACTGGGTGAACACGCGTCCGCCCACCCGCTGCCCCGCCTCGTACCCCCGCACGGGCACCCCGGCCCGCCGCAGCCGGTACGCCGCCGTGAGCCCCGCGAGACCCGCCCCCACGACGACCACCGGACCAGCGCCTGCGGCCTTCCCCCGCACCCCCGGCAGGGTGGGCGTCTGCGCCGAGACGCGGGAGCCCAGCGCCAGCCCCGCCGCGCCCGCCGCCCCGGCCCGCAGCAGGGCCCGGCGCCGCGCGTCGTGGGCGAGTTCGAGCGCCTGCGCCTCCCGCCACCCCCGGGTCTGCACGAGCCGGGCCAGCGCGAAGAGGGCCCGCAACCGGGCGAGCAGAGCGGACCGGCTCAAGTTCTTCCCCTCAGGCTGTTCATGATTCCTCCATTTTATCAGCGTGGCCTCATCCCTCTTGTCCGGAAGTTCACAAGTGCCAGTGGAGATGTGGCCTGGCCCACGCGGCGGCCCATCCCTGCGCGCACAGGGAGGCCCTGCCGTCTACACCACACATGGACAACCCCACCCGAGTATTTATGCAGTCTTCGTATGCTTTGAGGTCAAAGGACGAGGCCGCGCAAGAGGCCGAAGAGAGGAGTGCCTCATGGACCACGACGACCAGCACCCGCCCTCCCCCCGAGAGATCGGGGCACTCACCGAACACGGCCTGTACCGCCGCGAGCACGAACACGACGCGTGCGGCGTCGGCTTCATCGCCCACATGCGGGGCCAGAAGTCCCACGAGATCGTCAGCCAGGGGCTGAGGATCTTGGAAAACCTCGACCACCGGGGGGCCGTCGGCGCCGACGAGCTGATGGGCGACGGGGCCGGAATTCTTATTCAGATTCCCGACGAGTTCTACCGCGCCGAGATGAGCAAACAGGGCGTGACGCTGCCCAGGCCCGGCGAGTACGGCGTCGGCATGATCTTCTTGCCCAAGGAACACGCCTCGCGCCTCGCCTGCGAGCAGGAGCTGGAGCGGGCGATCAAGGCCGAGGGACAGGTCCTCCTCGGCTGGCGCGACGTGCCGGTAGACCGCGAGATGCCGATGTCCCCGACGGTGCGCGCCAAGGAACCCGTCATCCGGCAGGTCTTCATCGGCCACGGGACGGACATCCTGGTGCCGGACGCGCTGGAGCGCAAGCTGTACGTGATCCGCAAGCGGGCCTCGCTCGCCATCCTGCGGCTCAAGCTCACCCACGGGCGCGAGTATTACGTGCCCTCCATGTCGTGCCGCACGGTTATTTATAAGGGCCTGCTGCTCGCCGGGCAGGTCGGCCAGTATTACCTCGACTTGCAAGACGAGCGGGTGGTGTCGGCCCTCGCGCTCGTGCACCAGCGGTTCTCGACGAACACCTTTCCCGAGTGGTATCTGGCCCACCCCTACCGCATGGTCGCGCACAACGGTGAGATCAACACGGTGAAGGGCAACTTCAACTGGATGCGGGCGCGGGAAGGCGTGATGAAGTCCCCCGTCCTCAACGGCGACCTCCGCAAGCTCTACCCCATCAGCCTGCGGGGGCAGTCGGACACGGCCACCTTCGACAACGCGCTCGAACTCCTGACGATGGCGGGCTACCCCCTCGCCCACGCGATGATGATGCTGATTCCCGAGGCGTGGGAGCAGCACACCGGGATGGACGAGCGCCGCCGCGCCTTCTACGAGTACCACGCGGCGATGATGGAGCCCTGGGACGGCCCCGCCGCGATTGCGTTCACCGACGGGCGGCAGATCGGCGCGACCCTCGACCGCAACGGGTTGCGTCCGGCCCGCTACATCGTCACCAAGGACGACCTCGTGGTGCTGGCGTCCGAGGCGGGCGTGCTGCCCATCCCCGAGCACCGGATCGTGAAGAAGTGGCGTCTCCAGCCCGGGCGGATGTTCCTCCTCGATCTGGACGAGGGGCGAATCATCGAGGACGAGGAGCTGAAGTCCCGGTACGCCTCTGCCAAGCCGTACCGGCAGTGGATCGAGAACGTCCGCGTCAAGCTCGACGACATGGCGACCCGGGTGGACGCCCCGGCCCCGCGCGAGGCCCTGCTCGACCGTCAGCAGGCGTTCGGGTACACGCAAGAAGACCTCAAGTTCCTGCTCAACCCCCTCGCCGCCGCCGGGGAGGAGGGCGTCGGCTCGATGGGCAACGACTCGCCGCTCGCGGTGCTGTCCAGCCGGAACAAGCCGCTCTACAACTACTTCCGGCAGCTTTTCGCGCAGGTGACGAACCCGCCCATCGACCCCATCCGCGAGTCTATCGTCATGTCATTGGTGTCCTTCATCGGGCCCAGGCCCAACCTGCTCGACATCAATGCGGTCAACCCGCCGCTGCGGCTGGAGGTCACGCAGCCCATCCTCGACCCCGAGGACATGGCGCGGCTGCGCGGGATCGCGGAGCAGACGAACGGGAAGTTCAGGCCCTACGAGCTGAACATCTGTTACCCGGCCCTCTGGGGCAACGAGGGCATCGAGGCCAAGCTCGCCTCCCTGCGCGCCGAGGCGGTGGACGCGCTGGAGACCGGGCACAACATCCTGATCCTGACGGATAGGGGCATGGACCGCGATCACGTCGCCATTCCCGCCGCGCTCGCCCTCTCCGCCATCCACCAGCACCTCGTCAGGGAGGGCCTGCGGACGACCACCGGCCTCGTCGTGGAGACGGGCTCGGCGCGGGAGGTGCACCACTTCGCCGTTCTGGCCGGGTACGGGGCGGAGGCGATTCACCCCTACCTCGCGCTGGAGACGATCTCGGACCTGCACCCGGAGACGCCGGGAAAGGCCGTCCACAACTACATCAAGGGCGTGGGCAAGGGGCTGTCCAAGGTCATGTCGAAGATGGGCATCAGCACTTATATGTCGTACTGCGGCGCCCAGATTTTCGAGGCGGTCGGGCTGAGCGAGGACCTCGTGCAGAAGTACTTCCGGGGCACGGCGACGCAGGTGGGCGGCATCGGCGTGTTCGAGGTAGCGGAAGAGGCATTGCGGGTCCACCGCGCGGCCTTCGGGGAGGACCCCTTCCTGGCGAACATGCTCGACGTGGGCGGCGAGTACGCCTGGCGGGCGAAGGGCGAGGAGCACATGTGGACGCCCGACGCCATCGCCAAGCTCCAGCACGCGACGCGCTCGGGCCGCTTCGAGACGTACCGCGAGTACGCCCGGATCATCAACGACCAGTCCCGGCGGCACATGACCCTGCGCGGCCTATTTGAACTGAAAGCCGACCCGGAGAAGGCGATCCCGCTGGATGAAGTGGAGCCCGCCGCCGAGATCGTCAAGCGGTTCGCTACGGGCGCGATGTCCCTCGGCTCGATCAGCACCGAGGCGCACACCACCCTCGCCGTTGCCATGAACCGCATCGGCGGCAAGTCGAACACGGGCGAGGGCGGAGAGGACCCGGCGCGGTATCGCGGGGAAATGAGTGGTGAGACGATCACGGCGGGCACCCGGCTCGCGGACATCCTCGGCGAGGGCCGCGTCGAGTCTGCCGCCGACTACGAACTTCAGGACGGCGACTCGCTGCGGTCGAAGATCAAGCAGGTGGCGTCGGGCCGCTTCGGGGTGACGACGGAATACCTCGTCTCCGCCGACCAGATTCAGATCAAGATGGCGCAGGGGGCCAAGCCGGGCGAGGGCGGGCAGCTCCCCGGCGGCAAGGTGAGCGAGTACATCGGGATGCTGCGGCACTCCGTTCCCGGCGTGGGTCTGATCTCCCCTCCCCCACACCACGACATTTACTCCATCGAGGACCTCGCGCAGCTTATCCACGACCTCAAGAACGCCAACCCGCGCGCCGACGTGTCGGTCAAGCTGGTGTCGGAGGTCGGCGTGGGCACCATCGCGGCGGGCGTGGCGAAGGCGAAGGCCGACCACGTGGTGATCGCCGGGCACGACGGCGGGACGGGTGCCTCGCCGTGGTCCTCCATCAAGCACGCGGGCTCGCCGTGGGAACTGGGGCTGGCGGAGACGCAGCAGACGCTGGTGCTCAACCGCCTGCGGAGCCGAATCCGCGTTCAGGCCGACGGGCAGATGAAGACCGGGCGCGACGTGGTGATCGGGGCGCTTCTGGGCGCGGACGAATTCGGCTTCGCCACCGCGCCGCTCGTCGCCGAGGGCTGCATCATGATGCGCAAGTGTCACCTCAACACCTGTCCGGTGGGGGTGGCGACCCAGGACCCGGTGCTGCGGCAGAAGTTCACGGGCAAGCCCGAGCACGTCATCAACTACTTCTTCTTCGTGGCGGAGGAGGTGCGCGAGTTGATGGCCTCCCTGGGCATCCGCAAGTTCGACGACCTCATTGGCCGCGCGGACCTGCTCGACACCAAGCAGGGCATCGAACACTGGAAGGCGCAGGGCCTCGACTTCTCCCGCCTCTTCCACGTGCCCGCCGTGCCAAGCGAAGTGGCCCGTCGCCATGTGGAGACGCAGGACCACGGCCTGGAGCGGGCGCTCGACGTGACCCTGATCGAGAAGTGCCGTCCTGCCCTGGAGCGCGGCGAGAAGGTCCAGCTCCTCGAGGACGCGCGCAACGTGAACCGCACGGTCGGCGCGATGCTCTCGGGCGAGGTGATCCGCCGCCACCCGGACGGCCTGCCCGACATGACCATCTTCATCCAGATGGAGGGGCACGGCGGGCAGAGCTTCGGGGCGTTCCTGGCGCCTGGGGTGACGCTGTACCTGATCGGCGACGCGAACGACTACACCGGCAAGGGCCTGTCGGGCGGGCGGGTCGCGGTGCGTCCCAGCATCGACTTCCGGGGAGACGCGACGAAGAACATCATCGTGGGCAACACGGTGCTGTACGGCGCGACCTCGGGCGAGGCGTTCTTCCGGGGCGTGGCGGGCGAGCGGTTCGCGGTCCGGCTCTCGGGCGCGACGGCGGTCGTGGAGGGCACGGGTGACCACGGCTGCGAGTACATGACGGGCGGCACGGTGGTCGTGCTGGGCCGGACGGGGCGCAACTTCGCGGCGGGCATGTCGGGCGGCATCGCCTACGTGTACGACGAGGACGGCTCCTTCGCCTCGCGCTGCAACACGGCGATGGTGAGCCTGGACCGAGTGGTCCCCGCGGGCGAGCAGGAGGCGACCATCGAGCGCCGCTTCTGGCACCGGGGGCAGACGGACGAGGCACAACTGCGCCAGCTTCTCGAAGACCACCACACCTGGACGGGTTCGCTGCGGGCGCGCGACCTCCTCGACAACTGGGAACGGGAGATGCCGAGGTTCGTCAAGGTCTTCCCGCGCGAGTACGAGCGGGCGCTGGGCGAACTGCACTCGGACGCGGGGCACGGACCGGCGGAGGTCGGCGAGGCCACCGGGCAGGGCGTCCTGACGAAGTGAGCGACCTGGGGCGGCGAGGGCCAGTCTCCCGCCGCCCCTGCATCAAGGAGCGAGGATGGGAAAAATCACGGGCTTTCTGGAGTACCGGCGCGTCAAAGAGGCGTACGAGCCCATCGACGAGCGCCTGAAGAACCACAACGAATTCGTCCACGAACTCAACGTCGAGCAGTCGCAGGTGCAGGCGGCCCGCTGTATGGACTGCGGCGTCCCTTTTTGCAACAACGGCTGCCCGGTCAACAACCTGATTCCCGACTGGAACGACCTCGTGTACGGGAACAACTGGCGCGCGGCCATCGACGCCCTGCACGCCACGAATAACTTCCCCGAGTTCACGGGCCGCATCTGCCCCGCCCCCTGCGAGGCCGCCTGCACCCTGAACCTGACGAGCGACGAGCCGGTGGGTATCAAGTCCATCGAGCGCGCGATCATCGACCGCGCATGGCAGGAGGGGTGGGTCTCTCCCCAGCCGCCGCCCTACAAGACGGGCAAGCGGGTCGCGGTCGTCGGCTCGGGCCCGGCGGGGCTCGCGGCGGCGCAGCAATTGGCGCGGGCTGGGCACGACGTGACCGTCTTCGAGAAGAACGACCGCATCGGCGGCCTGCTCAGGTACGGCATCCCCGACTTCAAGCTCGACAAGGGCCTGATCGACCGCCGCACCCGGCAGATGGAGGCGGAGGGGGTGACCTTCCGCACGGGGGTGCTCGTCGGGACGATGCCGGAGGGCTCGACGGTCCCGAACCTCGCGCGGGAGACGGTCTCGCCCGAGGAGCTGACCCGCACCTTCGACGCCGTGCTCCTGGCGGGCGGGGCCGAGCAGCCGCGCGACCTGCCCGTTCCCGGACGGGACCTGCAAGGCGTCCACTTCGCGATGGAGTTCCTGCCGCAGCAGAACCGGGTGAACGCGGGCGACACCCTTCCCGGGCAGATTCGCGCCGAGGGCAAGCACGTCGTCGTGATCGGCGGCGGCGACACGGGATCGGACTGCATGGGCACCTCGCACCGCCACGGGGCGGCGAAGGTCACCCAGTTCGAGCTGCTCCCCATGCCGCCCGAGCACGAGAACAAGCCGCTGACGTGGCCGTACTGGCCGCAAAAGCTCCGCACCTCCTCCAGCCACGAGGAAGGCGGCGAGCGCGAGTTCGCCATCGCCACCAAGGAATTCATCGGGGAAGGCGGGCGCGTGACGGCCCTCAAGACCGTGCGGCTGGAGTGGCAGGGCGGCAAGATGAGCGAGGTCCCCGGCAGCGAGGAGGTCATGCCCGCCGACCTCGTGCTGCTGGCGATGGGCTTCGTGAGCCCGGTGGGGAGCATCCTCGACGTGTTCGGGGTGAAGAAGGACCAGCGCGGCAACGCCCAGGCCACGACGGACGAGGTGGGGGGCTACGTCACCAACGCCCCGGGGGTCTTCGCGGCGGGCGACATGCGCCGGGGCCAGTCCCTCGTCGTGTGGGCCATCCGCGAGGGGCGGCAGGCGGCGCGGGCGGTGGACGAGTTCCTGATGGGGACGAGCGAGCTGCCGCGCTGAGGCTTCCAAGGGCAAAGGGTGCCGCTCGGGGTCGGGTGGCGCCCTCCCTTTTCGACCCACCTTTCCTCCGGCGAAGGGCCTCTGCTCCGGGCAGCCCTCCGGCTCCACCCGGTCGAAGATCATGGGATGGGCGAGGGCCGTCCGGCGAGAAAGGCGTGAGTCCCCTTGACGCAATGGCCGTGGGGGGTGCTGCCGACTCGCGTCTGGCCTGGTCGCGGTCCTCCGTGACGTCGAAGGGACAAGCTGCGGCCCATCAACTCCACGGAGGAGGCTCTGATCACGGTCGCTCGCTCTGCTCGGGCCGGACAAATTGAGGGGAAGACCCTCACCTTGTCCGGCCACCGCTGTGAGGAAGCTGGCCCCGGGCCGAACATCGGGGGGCCCCCACCGGGCGGCGAGCCGCTCAACGCTAGAATCCCCGCATGGACTTTTCCCAGGGGCGCGTGGAGGACCGCCCGGCGCCCGCCTCTGCCCCCCACCCCTACGACGCGCTGCCGACCCCCGCGTGGACGTGCACCGCGCAGGGCGAGCTGACCTTCGTCAACCGCGCGTGGCAGACGGTGACGGGGCAGAGCGCAGCGCAGGTGCTGGGCACGCTCTTCACGGAGGTCCTCCATCCCGAGGAGCGGGCGGGGGCGCTGGAGCGCTGGAACGCGGCCCGGGCCCAGGGAACCCCCTTCGAGGGCGAGTACCGCCTGCGTGCCGCGGACGGCACGTTCCACCCCGTCTCCCTGCGCGCCCAGCCCGCCGGGGGGGACCCGGGGGACTCCTGGGTGGGGACGGCGAGCGAGGTGGGTGGGGACGGCTTGCTCGCCCGCCACCTGGAGGCCCGGGTGGGCGAGGTGCAAGGGGCGCGGCGGGACGCCGAACTCATCGCGGCGCTCTCGGGGGCCCTGCAACGGGCGGGGACTCCGGAGGAGGTGTCGCAGTTCGCGCTCGACCTGATCGGCCCGGCGCTGGGGGCGCAGAGCATGTTGGTGGTGCGGCTGGGCGGCGACCAGATTCGCCTCCCGACGATCTGGGGCGACACGCCGGGGCCCATCGCCGAGTACATGACCCGCCCCGAACTCAGGCTGGACGACACCCCGCTGCTGCGGCAGGTCGCGCGGGAGGGACGCGGCGTGTACGTGGACGACTACCGGGCGGCGCCGGGGGCGATCTCCTCCTTCCCGGCGCTCGCGGGCGGCTTCGAGCCCATCCGCACGCCGGACGGCACGCTGGAGGGCTTTCTGGTGGTGTGGCGGCCCGTGGGCCCGGCGGTGTGGCGGGCGGAGGAACGGCGGCTGCTGGAGCGGGCGGCGGACACCCTGGGGCTCGCGCTGGAGCGGGCGGCGGCGGCGCAGCGGCTGGCGGAGTCGGCGGCGGCGCTCGACGCCTTCGTGGCCTTTACGGAGGCGGTCGGCAGCGAGACGGACGTGTTCGCCCTGGCGCGGCGGGCGGGCGAGGTGCTGCGGGCGAACCTCGGGAACGTGAGCGTGGCGTACTACAAGCCGGGCGGCGGCCTGTGGCGGGCGCGGGTGTGGACCGACGACCTCTCCCCCGAGGTGGCCGCCACCATCGCGGCGGGTGTGAGCCAGGACACGCCGAGCTTCAAGCGGGCGGTGGAGGAGCACAGGCCGCTGTTCGTGTCGGGCTGGAACCCCGAGCGCGAGGAGGTGGCCCACACCGAGGCGTACGGGGCGGTCGCCTTCTACCCCTTCTTCCGGGAGGGGCAGCCGCGCAGCGTCCTCGTGGCGGGCACCCAGGACGCCCGTGCCTGGTCCGAGCGCGAGCGGGCGGTCTTCCAGGCGGTCGGGCGCGGCCTGGGCCTCGCGCTGGAGCGCTCGGACGCGGCGGCGTGGCAGGCGGTCCAAAACCGCGAACTCGAAGCCCGCACGGCGGCGCTGGAGGGCTTTGCCGACCTCACCCGCGACCTCAGCCTGCGCGCCGATCCCCACGCGCTCGTGCGGCGGGCGCAGGAGGTCGTGCTCTCGCTCCTCACGCCCGGTTACGCGCTGTACTACGAACGCGAGGGGGAGCGCTGGCGCAACCGGGTGCAGACCGGGGAGGTGGGGCACCCGGACCTCCAGGCCTTCATCGACGCGGGGCCGCCCGTGGGCGAGACGCCCAGCGTGGACGTGCCCTGGACCACCCGGCAGCCCCTCTACCAGGACAGCTACGCCCGCGGCAGCGACACCCCGGCGGAGATGGTGCAGCACGTGAGTACGGTCGCCTCGCTGCCCGTCTTGCGGCACGGGGAGGTGGTCGGGGTTTTCATCACGGTGCTGTTCGACGCGCGGGCCTGGACCGGGACCGACCGGGTGGTGCTGGAGACGGTGGTGCGCAGCCTCGGGATCGCCCTGGAGCGCGCGCAGGAGGTCTCGGACCTCGCACGGCGCACCGGGGAGGTCGCCGAGTGGCGCGAACGCTACGAGGTCGCGGTGCAGGGCTCGGGGCACGTGCTGTACGACTGGAACGCCTCGACGGGCCAGATCGTGTACGGCGGCCCGGTCGAGGCGGTGACCGGCTACACCCCGGGGGAGCTGAGCGGCGGGCCGGCCCCCTGGACCGAGCGCCTGATCCACCCCGACGACCGCCCCGCCTTCCGCGCCGAGGTCGCGCAGGTGGTCCGGGAGGGCGGCACCCTCCACCTGGGCTTCCGGGTGATCCGCAAGGACGGCAGCGTGCGCGAGGTCGAGACCGACGGGCACTTCATGTGGGGGCCGGGGGGGGTGACCCGGCTCGTCGGATTGATCAAGGACGTGACCGAGCGCCGCGAGGCGGAGGAGCGGCTGCGCCGGTCGAACGAGGAGTTGCGCCGCTCGAACGCCGAACTCGAACAGTTCGCCTACGTCGCCTCCCACGACCTCCAGGCCCCGCTGCGCGCGGTGACGAGCTTTTCCGAGCTGATCTTGCGCCGCTACGGGGAGGGACTCGACGAGCGCGGGCGGCTCTACCTCGGGCAGATCGTGGAGAACGGCCAGCATATGAAGCGGCTGGTGGACGACCTGCTGGGCTTCTCGCGCCTGAACACCCGCCCCCGCCGCGAGGAGGTCTCGGACGCCGCCGCCATCTTCGACGCGGTGGCCGCGCGCTTCGCCGGGGAGGTCGAATCGCTCGGCGGCGAGCTGACCCGGGGCCCCCTGTCCCAGGTGCGCGCCGACGCGGGGCAGCTCGACCAACTGCTGCAAAACCTGATCTCGAACGCCCTGAAGTACCGCCGCGAGGGCGCGGCGCCCAGGGTCCACGTCCGCGCCGAGCGTGAGGGCGCCTTCTGGCGGTTTCAGGTTGCCGACAACGGCATCGGCATCGAGGGGCAGTACTTCGAGCGCATCTTCGTGATCTTCCAGCGCCTGCATGGCCGCGAGGAGTTCGAGGGCACGGGGATCGGCCTCGCCGTGTGCAAAAAGATCGTCGAGGCCCACGGCGGGCGGCTGTGGCTCGAATCGCGTCCCGGCGAGGGCACCACGTTCTTCTTCACCCTCCCGGCGGTCTAGGCCCGGCGTGGGTGGGGCCCCCCTCTATGAGCCTCACGTGAAGCCTTCTTCACCCCTCTCTCGTAAGGCCGCCAGAATGGGGGAAGCTCGGCTTTAGCCAGCTTTGCGGGGCGGGGCACTCCCACCTCCCAGAATGGGAACTCGGTCAGGACGACGAACCCGGCTGAGGAGGAACGACCATGACGAGAACGAGCACGACGGGCAGCACGGCGCGGCGCGGCTTCGCGGCGATGGACCCGGGGCGGCAGCGCGAGATCGCCAGCCTGGGCGGACGGGCGGCCCACCAGAGCGGCAACGCCCACCGCTTCACCTCGGAAGAGGCGCGCGAGGCGGGCCGCAAAGGCGGCCAGTCCTCCCGGAGCGGCAAGGCCCCCGAGCGCAAGCCGTCCGGGGACTGACCTGCACGCGGGGGCTCCGGTCACGCGCACGGCCCCTTCGACGCCACACCGACTTCCAGTTTCTTTCGGGCGGCTCCGCGGTGGGCCGCCCTGTTCGTGGCCGCCCCACAGGAGCCCGGAGTCGTCGGCCCTCCGGCCCCTGTACGTGACAAGACCCCAGGCGGGAGGCAGCGAGTCATCCGCCCTCTTGGTGAGGACAGGGCCTGAAGGGCACGCCCGCATCGGAACAGGTCCTTTTCTCCTGCTCGCCGACACGGGCGTTTTCCCGGCTGGGGGTGGACCGGCCTAGGCTTCCTCGCGGTCCTTGGTGGGGTCGGCGCGCTGGCCGGGTTTGAGGCGTCCGGCCTCGCGCACGCTCTGGGTGAGGAGGTACTCGATCTGGGCGTTCACGCTGCGGAGTTCGTCGGCGGCCCAGCGCTCCAGGGCGGCGTAGAGTTCGGGGCTGATGCGCAGGGGGTAGTTCTTGCGGGGCATGGGCGCTTACCCTCCCGCTCGCGGGGCGCTCAATACAGGCTCCCGGCGTTGACGACGGGCTGGGTGCCGCGCTCGCTCGTGAGGACCACGAGGAGGTTGCTCACCATCTGCGCCTTGCGTTCCTCGTCGAGCTGCACGATGCCCTGCTCCGAGAGTTCGCGCAGGGCCATCTCGACCATGCCGACCGCCCCCTGCACGATCTGCTGCCGGGCGGCGATGATCGCACTCGCCTGCTGGCGCTGGAGCATCGCCCCGGCGATCTCGGGCGAGTAGGCGAGGTGGGAGAGCCGCGCTTCGAGCACCTCCACCCCCGCGTGGCGCAGCCGGGTCGCGAGCTCGCGCCCGAGGGCCTCGGCCACCTCGTCGGGGTTGCCGCGCAGCGAGAAGGCCAGGCCGTCGTGGTCGTCGTAGGGGTACTGGGCGGCGAGGTGGCGCAGCGCCGTCTCCGACTGGATCGCCACGAAGCCCGCGTAGTCCTCCACGTCGAACACGGCCCGCGCGGTGTCCACCACCCGCCACACGATCACCGCCGCGATTTCGATGGGGTTGCCCATCTGGTCGTTCACCTTCAGCCGCTCGGAGTTGAAGTTGCGGATGCGCAGCGACACCCGCCTGCGCACCGTGAAGGGGTTCGTCCAGTAAAAGCCGTTGCGCCGCTCGCTGCCGACGTAGCGCCCGAAAAGGGTGAGCACGCTCGCCTGGTTGGGCTGCACAATGAAAAACCCGAAGAGCGCGACCAGCGCCAGCGCGGCGACAACGGCGGCGGCGACGATCAGGCCCGACCAGAAGAGCGCCGCGGCCCCGCCCGCCAGCCCCAGCCACAGGAGCACGGCGGGCACCCCCGGCAGCCCGAACGCGCGCCGCTCCACGCTCGCCACCCCCGGCTCCGGCGAGACGCCCCCCTGCGGACCCGTGGTGACCGGAAGCTGCTGCAACTTGTCCATGTCTTCCTCCTATCAAAGTGATATCACATTGAGGGCAGGACTTCCAGGGGCGGCGGGCAGGCTTTCTCTTGACCGGGTGGCCTGCGGCTGTTGGCTTTGGTTGGGCGGTGTCGTGGGTCACACGCCCCCTCACCCGTTGCTTCGCAACGCCCTCTCCCGCAGGGGGAGAGGGTCAAAAGCTTTCTGCCAGCGACAACCTCTATCTTCCTTTGCTGACCCGATATGTTGAATCTGGTCAGCATGAGAGCCAGGGGTTGAGAGACCGGAGGCGTATCCTGCCAGGCATCAAGGAGGCAGGCATGACGACTTCCCCCCCGTATTCCACGCATCCCCCCGTGGCCTCGGCGCCCTGGCGCGCGACGCCCGCGCAGAACCTCGTCACGCTGGTCACGGGCTTCTGGCTGATGACGGGCATCTTCGTGGACGGCTGGGCGCACAACCACCTCGGGGAGGCGCTGGAGACCTTCTTCACCCCCTGGCACGGGGTCTTCTACAGCGGTTTCCTGGCGACCGCGCTGTGGATCGGGTGGCTGGGGCGCCGGGGGCTCGCGCAGGGGCGGCGGGGACTGGCGGCCTTTCCGGTGGGGTACGGGCTCGGCGCGCTCGGCATCGTGACGTTCGCGCTCGGCGGGCTGGGAGACATGACGTGGCACACCCTCTTCGGGATCGAGGTCGGCCTCGACGCGCTGCTCTCGCCCACGCACCTGCTGCTCTTCCTGGGGGCCGAGCTGATCGTGCTCTCGCCGCTCGTGGCGACGTGGAAGGAAGCGACCGGGCGGCGGTCTCCGGCGGGGGTGGTGTGGCCGGGCGTGCTGGCAATGACGGCGGCGCTGTGTTTCGCCTCCTTCATGCACATGTACGCCTGGGTGCTCGCGGCGGACGGCCTGGGGGACGGGCTGAGCTACTCCGGCGCGCGCACCCTGCTGACCTCCACCCTGCTCACGGCGCTGATGCTCGCCGCGCCCGTCTTGCTGTTGCTGCGGCGCTGGCACCTGCCCTTCGGGGCGGTGACGGTGATGTACCTTCTCAACACCGGGCTGATGCGGGCGATGACGGGCGGCCTGGATCAGTTCCCGGTGGTCCTCGCGCTCGCGGGGGTGGCCGGGCTCGTCGCCGACGGGCTGATCCAGTGGTTGAGGCCTTCTCCGGCGCGGCCCTGGGCCTACCGCGCCTTTGCCGTGCTGCTGCCCCTGCTCGTGTGGTTGCCCTTCTTCGCGGGAGCAGCGGGGCTCGGGCAATTGAATGCCAGCCTCGAACTGTGGACGGGCGTGTGCGTGATGGCGGCGCTCGGCGGGCTGGCCCTGAGTGCCCTGATCGTGCCGCCCGCCGTGCCGCAGGAGGCGGAGGCGTCCTAGCGCGACCTCACCACAGCGCCTGGACCTGGGGGCGGATCAGCCCATCGTACACGGCCCGGACGCCCTCCATCTGCTCGGGGGTGAGGGGCGGGAGGTCCGCCGCCGCCGCGTTGCCCTCGACCTGGGCGGGGTTGCGGGCGCCGGGGATCGCGCAACTCACCTCGGGGAACATCAGAATCCAGCGCAGGGCGAACTGGGCGAGCGTCATGCCTTCGGGGACGAGGGGACGCAGGCGCTCCACGGCCTCCAGGCCGGTCTCGTAGTCCACGCCGGAGAAGGTCTCGCCCCGGTCGAAGGCCTCGCCGTGACGGTTGAAGGTGCGGTGGTCGTCCTCGGCGAAGCGGCTGTCGCGGCGGAGTTTGCCCGTCAGGAGGCCGCTCGCCAGAGGCACGCGGGCGAGGATACCCACGTCCCGCTCCCGCGCCGCCGCGAAGAATTCCTCGGCGGGCTTGAAGCGGAAGGCGTTGAAGATGATCTGGATGGAGGCGACGCCCGGGTGCTCGGTCGCCTTCAAGGCCTCCCCCACCGTCTCGACGCTGACGCCGTAGGCCCGCAGCAGCCCTTCCTGCTTGAAGTCGTCGAGGAGGCCGAATACCTCGCCCCGCTCGATCACCTCGGGCGGCGGGCAGTGCAACTGGAGGAGGTCGAGCGCGTCCTGCTCCAGATTCCGTAGGCTGCGTTCGATGAAGCCCCGCAGGTTCTCGCGGGTGTAGCCGGAGGCGACGTGAGGATTCAGCCGCCGCCCCGCCTTCGTGGCGACGTAGAAGGGCTCGGATCGCTCGCGGCGCAACCGGGCGATGAGCCGCTCGCTGTGGCCGTCGCCGTACACGTCGGCGGTATCGAAGAGGTTGATGCCGAGGTCGAGGGCGCGGTGCAGGGCGGCGAGGCTCTCCTCGTCGTCCACCGCCCCCCAGGTGCCGCCGATGGCCCAGGCCCCGAAGCTGATGGCGGACACGTCGTATCCGGTCTTGCCGAGTCTGCGGTCGTGCATGGATTGTTCCTCCGGGCCCCACTGTACGGGGCGGGAGGCGAGCGCCGGGGAGAGGGAACCTTTACTCCCCCGCCCCGAGCCGTTCCTGCGTCCGGCGGAGCACCTCGTCCGCCCGCGCCCCGCCCCGCGTTTCGAGGTCCTCCCGCTCGGCCCGCAGCCCCGCCCGCTCCCCCTCCGGCCAGCCCGGCACGTTGATGTCCACGGTGAGGAGGCTGGCCTGGAGGGCACCGCGCAGCAAGGCGGCCCCCGCCCCCACGTCGCTCACCACCTCCTTGTGGGCGAGTTCGGCGGCGCGGGGGGCGAGGTCGAGAACTTCCACGACGGCCCGGGCCGTTTCCAGCGGGGCCGCCGTCGCCGCTCGCGTGGCCTCCCGCAGGGCCGCCCGCCGCCCACGGCGTTCCTCCTCGCTGCCTCTGGGGAGGGCCAGCGCGTCCATGTACCCGCCGAACGCCGCCACGTCCTCGTCGGCGAGGGCTTGCAGGCGTTCGCGGTGGCGGGCCAGCTCGGCGAGCAGGTCCCGCATAGCCTGCCCCTCGGCCTCGCCGGGCTGCTTACCGAGGCTGATTTCGAGGGCCATCGTCACCAGGGCGGCCCCGAACGCTCCGCTCAGCGCGGCGACGGACCCGCCTCCAGGGGTGGGGGCGGGGCTGGCGGTCTCTTGCAGGAGTACCCGCACGGGTCGGTCCCAGAGGGAGGACATGGCGCCCACTCTGCCACGTCTCCCCCGTTCAGTCCCAGGAGCGACCGGGCCTGACCTCGATCTGCCCGTCCCGCACCCGCGTCACGAAGCAGGGCTGCGCGTGGGCCGACGGACTTTCGAGCACGTAGCCGTCCGAGAGGCGGAAGAGGCTGCCGTGCCACGGGCAGCGGATGGCGTCGCCCTCGATCCGGCCCTCACTCAGCGGGCCGCCCAGGTGCGAGCACGTCTCGGCGAGGGCGTAGACGGTCTCCCCCTGGCGCACGAGCAAGACGGGCACCTCGCCCGCCTCCGCGCGGGTGGGCGTGTTCTCGGGAAGGTCGGCCTCGGCCAGCACGGGCACGAAGCCGTCCGGGGGCCGCAGGTCGGCGGTGTGGGAGACGCCCAGGCCCTCCTTGTAGACGAGGGTGCCGCCGAGGTGCGCGCTCATGCCGGAGACCATGTACGCGAGCCAGCCGATCCCGCGCGCCGTGGCCCGCGCCTTCCCGCCCCGCAGCAGGTACGAGCCCGCGTACAGGAGGAAAGCCGTCTCGTTCAGGCTGCCGTGGACGAAGCCCACCCGCCGCTTGACGGGCGAGTCGCCGCCCCGCGCCCAGTCGGTCCAGCCCGTCGCGATGGCGGCCATCCCGCCCACCAGGCCGACCGCCACCGCGAGGTCCGATCCCGCCCGCACGTCCTTGCGGCCCCGCAGCTCCAGGAAATCGAGCACGGCGGCCACCGACCACGCGCCGATGGGGATGGTCACCAGGATGGGGTGCAGGGGCGTGCCGACGTACTTGCCGTGCAGGAAGTCTTCCAGGCGGCGGGTGACCTTGCCCCCGCCCTCGTAGAAACCGACGATGGCCTTCTGGAGCGGCACGGCGGCCTTGTCGAGCCACGCCTGCGAGGCGATGACCTGTTCGGTGGGGTCCACGGTGCGGTCGTAGCGTGGCGTCTGTTCTGGCGCTTGCGTCATGCGGCCTCCTTGAGGGTGTGTTCTCACAAGGTACGGGTGGGCCGCGTGAGGACGGGTAGGCGGGGCTTCACTCTTGGTTGGGAGGCGGGTGGTTGGGAGGCGGGCGTCCCACACCCGAAAGAGCCCCTCCGAGTCGCCTCGGGAAGGCCACGCGCGGCGGCGCCCCGCTCTGCGAGACGTGGCGGTGACCCGGGGACGAACGGACTCAGAAAGTACCCCTGGCCTCACCGTTGCCCGCAACTCGTGCAGGAGCGGGGGACGCTGACGGCACGCGACCGCTCGGAGAGGGCGGAGCTTAGGCCTCGCTTTTCCTCCGTTCCTGCCCTCAACCCATCCGGGGCGCGGGCCCCGGCGCGGCGGCCAGCCGGGCCGTGACCTCCGCGGCGGGCACCGGGCGGGCGAGGAGGTAGCCCTGGGCGGCCACGCAGCCCGAGGCGAGCAGCTCGGCGACCTGCCCCGGCGTCTCGACCCCCTCGGCGACGACGTGCAGGTCGAGCGCCCGGGCGAGGGCGATGATGGTGTGGGCGACGGTGCGTGCGCCGGAGCCGTCCCCCGCGTCGAGGGCCTGGGTAAAGGAGCGGTCGATCTTCAGGCCGCTGATGGGCAGCTCGTGGAGGCGGGCGAGCGAGGAATACTCGATGCCGAAGTCGTCGAGCGCGATCCCCAGGCCGCGCCCCCGCAGGGTCGCCAGCGGCGCGTGCGCCCCCGGGTGCAGGATGCCGCGCTCGGTGAGTTCGAGGCACAGGGCCGCAGGGCACAGGCCGTGCGTCTCCAGCGCCGCGAGCACCTGGGCCGCGAAGTCGGGCCGCTCGAACTGGGCGGGCGAGACGTTGACCGACACCGGCGGGGGGGTGAGCCCCGCGTCCCGCCACGCCCGGCTCTGGGCGCAGGCCGTCCTCACCACCCACGCGCCGATGGGCACGATCATTCCGCTCTCCTCGGCGATGGGCACGAACTCGGCGGGCGAGACGGGGCCCAGGGCCGGGGGGTGCCAGCGCAGCAAGGCCTCCAGCCCGACAAGCTCGCGGGTCCGCAGGTCGAAGATAGGCTGGTAGTGCAGCGTGAGTTCCTCGCGGTCGAGGGCGCCGCCGAGATGCTGCTCCAGGACGCGGCGCCGTTCGCGCCTCGCCGCCATCGCGGGCTCGAAGAGGCACACGCCGCTCCTTGCGGCCTTCGCCTGGTACATGGCGAGGTCGGCGCGCGAGAGCAGTTCGCTCGCCACCCGCCCGTGCCCGGGAAAGAGGCTGACCCCCACGCTCGCCGTGACGAGGTGGGGCTGGCCGTTCAGGGACAGGGGGCGCCGGGCCGCCGCGCCCAGCCGCTCGGCGACCCCGAGCACGTCCTCCACGTCCTCCGGGGCGCGCACGAGCATGGCGAACTCGTCGCCGCTGATGCGGGCGAGCACGTCTCCCTCCCGCACCACCGCCCGCCAGCGCCCGGCGAGGTCGCGCAGGAAGTCGTCGCCCGCCGCGTGCCCGAGCACGTCGTTGACCGTCTTGAAGTGGTCGAGGTCGACGAAGAGCAGGGCGAGGCCCTCCTCCCGCCGCTTCGCCCCCTCCAGGGCCGCGTCCAGCGCCTCGCCGAAGTGCAGGCGGTTGGGCAACCCGGTCAGGGGGTCGGTGCGCGCCTGACGGGTGACGGCCCCCAGCCGCGCCGCCGTCTGCGCGTCGAGCAGGGCCGCCGACCCGTACGTGAAGCCGATGAAAAGCGGGCTCAGGACGTAGTACTGGAGGTGCAGCGGCCAGTTCAGGTCCGGGTTGACGGGAAAGGACGAGAGCCGGGGCAGCAGCGCGGCGACCATCCCCAGCGCCAGCGAGACGAGGTAGAACACGGCGGCGACGACGGTTCCGGCGCGGGTGCCCAGCGTCATGAAGGCCCAGATGTAGACCAGCGGCGCGATCATGCAAAACAGGTCCGACCCCGAGTACAGGCTCGGCACGAACAGCACGCAGGCCTGAAGCGACAAAAAGCAGCACGCCCCGTTGAGCACCACGAACTGTTCGAGCCGCCGCAGCCCCACCTGCCCGGCGAGAAACCCCAGGTAGGTCAGCGCCCAGACGAGCACCGTCCACAGGCAGATCGTGCGCTCCGGGCTCGCCAGCGGAAAGGCGAGGACCGTGATCACCGACCCGAGAACGACGATCTGGGGCAGCAGGATCAGGTACAGCCGCCTCTTGAGCGCCAGGATGGGAGAGGCGTCAGGCTCCGTGTGGGCGAGCGCGAGAGGCATCCACATAACGACGACGCCAGTCTAGGAACGCCGCCCCACACATTCCTGACATGGGGAGGGCCGTGGTGGTCCCCCGCGGGAACAGGGCGTCTTTCCCCTCAGGGCCGCGCCGCCGCGCTCGCCTCGGCGGGCAGCGTCTCCCCGCAGCGCCGACAGTAGCGGGCGTCGGCCTCGTGGCGCTCCAGGCCGCAACGGGGGCAGGGCCGCGTGCCCCGCCGCCCCGCCTGCGCCTGGGCGATCCCCACGGTCACGATACCGGTGGGCACGGCGATGATGCCGTAGCCCAGGATCATGGCGAGCGACGCGAGGCCCTTGCCCCAGGGCGTCTTGGGCGCGATGTCCCCGTACCCCACGGTCGTGAGGGTCACGATGGCCCAGTAGATGCTCGTGGGGATGCTCGTGAAGCCGTAGCGGGGCCCCTCGATCACGTACATCAGGGCGCCGATGACCGTGACGAGGGTGAGCACCACCGCGAGGAAGACGATGATCTTGGCGACGCTCGCCCGCAGCGCCTGGGTGAGCACGCTCGCCTCCGAGAGGTATCGCACGAGCTTGAGGATGCGGAAGATGCGCAGCAGCCGCAGCACCCGGATGATCAAGAGATACTCCGCCCCCGGCACGAGAAGCGCGAGGTACGCCGGGACGATGGAGAGCAGGTCCACGATCCCGAAAAAGGAGCGCACGTAATTCCAGGGGTGCCGCGCGGCGATCAGCCTCAGCACGTACTCCGCCGTGAAGAGCAGGGTCAGCACCCACTCCACCACGTTGAGCTGCGGCTCGAAGCGGGCGCGAAACCACGACACGCTGTCGAGCATCACCGCGAGCACGCTGACCACGATCAGGAAGATCAGAAGCAGGTCGAAGGTCCGGCCCGCACGGGTGTCGTTGTTGTAGATGACATTGCCCAACGTCACCCGCCACGCCGCCCGCCGGTCGCCCATCCCCGGAGTCTAGCCGCTGAGCGTGCGCAGAAGAATTCGTGCAAGAGGTGAACGCCCTTGACTTTATTAACGGTGTTAAGTCAAGATGGGGGCATGAGCGACGTGGGGGTGGGAGGCACCCGCCAGGAGCGGTTGCGCCGAAACAGCGCCGAGCGGCGGGCGCGGCAGCGGCTCGACCTGCGGCGCGCGATCCTGGGCGCGGCGACGGACCTCTTCGCCCGTGAGGGATACGAGGGCTTCTCGCTGCGGCAGGTGGCCGAGGCCATCGGCTACTCGCCCACCGCGATCTACCTGCACTTCACCGACAAGGACGACCTGTTGCACCACGTCGCGCTGGAGGGCTTCCGCTCCTTCGGGGACGAGTTGCAGCGGGCCTTCGACGGCGCGGGGGATACGCTCGAGCGCCTCCGGGCCGTCGGGCTCGCCTACCTGCGCTTCGGCGTCTCGCACCCCGTCCACTACCGCCTGATGTTCATGGTGCGCGGCGAGTTTCTGGAGAGGCCCAACCCGCCGGGCTACGGGTCCGTGATCGACGCCTTCGGGGTTCTGGAGCGCACCGTCACCGAGGGACTCGCCCGGGGTGAGCTGCCCCCCCGGCCCGCCGAGGTCTACACCAGCTTCCTGTGGGCCCACGTCCACGGCCTCGTCTCCCTCCACCTGGCGACGCCCCACTTTCCCGCCGAGGGGCTCGAAGCCCTCTTCCTCGCCCACATGGAGGTGTTCGCGCGCGGCCTGCGCCCCTGATCTTTCGTCCCTCCAGGTTAACGGCGTCAACCTTATGAGAGGTGTTTTTAGAAGGGGTCGACAGTCCGCGCCTCCTTTCCGCCTCCTGAGAAAGTTTCTGACCGGGGGAATCCCATGAGCGACGAACGACGTGACGCCTACCGCCTCGCCATGCAGGCCGGGGACCCCGAGGCGGTCGCCCGGAGCCTCGCGCCCGACGTGGTGATGCACGTCGCCGTCCACGATCAGCCCGTGGTGGGCCGGGAGGCCGCACGGCTGGTCTTCACCCTGCTGCGGGAGGTCTTCTCCGACTTCCGCTTCACCCGGGAATTCGAGGCCGGGGACGAGCGGGGGCTCGTGTTCGAGACCCGGGTCGAGGGCATTCCCTCCGAGGGGGTCAACCTCCTGCGCTTTGGTGAGCACGGCCTGATCCGGGAGTTCACGGTGATGCTCCGCCCGCTGTCCGCGCTCACCAGACTCGGGCGCTTCATGGGCCCCAGGATGGCGCGGCGCCCCGGCGCAGGGTCGGAGCAATCATGAACGTCCTGGCCTTCGGTACCCTGCTGGCGACCGGCTTCACGGCCTGCGCCGAGTTCGGGTCCTACGCGTTCGTGCACCCGGTGATCCGGCACCTGCCGCCCGAACAGCACCTGCGCGTGGAAAAGGGGCTGCTGCGGACCTTCGGGCGGGTGATGCCGACGCTCATGACGGCCTGCGTGGTGCTCTCGTGGAGCTTCGCGCTCACGCCCGCCTCCCGCTCCCCCCTGGCGCAGCGCCTGCTGGTGGCGGCGGCGGTGAGCCTCGGCGCGGCGCGGCGTGGGGGTGGCCGCCCGGATGCCGTGAGGAGACCCGGGTGAGGCAGGCCGCCTCCCGCCTTGTCAGAGCCGGGTGAGTCGTGGAAGGCTAGGGTCAGACGATCTTCCCCACGACCCTATGCCGCGCCGCTTCCTCCCCTCCCCCGGACGACCCGCCTGGACGGCGGGCGGGATCGCCGTGGCGCTCGTCGCGTTCGGCCTCGCGCACCAGGGGTGGCTGCTCTGGGGAGAGCCGCGGCACCAGACCGGGTGGGGGAATGCGCTGTACCTGCCCATCATGGGGCTCGCGGCGGCGATGTGCGCCCACGCGGCGCGGCGGCGGCGCGGGGCGCGGGCGGGGTGGGCGTGGCTGGGGGTGGGGCTCGCCCTGAACGCGGCGGGGGAGGTGATCTACGCGGTGCTGGACGCGCGGGGGTTAGAGACCTTTCCCTCGGCGGCAGACGTGGCCTTCCTCCTGCTCTACCCCGCGTGGGCGCACGGGCTCTCGCTCCTGACGCGCCAGCCCGGCGAGCCCCGGCAGAGCGTCGCCCTCACGCTCGACGTGCTGATCGGCGTCAGCGCGGCCCTGGCCTTCGCGTGGTACGCCTTTCTCGCGCCCGCCCTGCTCGCGCCGGAGCACCCGGTGACGGCGCGCGTGGTGAGCGCGGCCTATCCCCTGCTCGACCTCGTGCTGCTGGGCTGGCTCCTCGCGCTGCTGCTGCGCCGGGGCCACCTCCCGCCGCGTGACGTGCTGCTCGCGGTGGGGCTGGGCCTGTGGGTGACGGTCGATTTCGCGTTCCTGACCCTGGACGCGCGGGACGCCTACTTTCCAGGCCACCCCATCGACGCCCTGTGGGCGTGGGCGAGCGTGGCCTTCGGGCTCTCGGCGTGGGTGGACGCCCGGGCCACGGCGACCACCCGGCGGCTCACGCTGCCGCGCTCCGTGCAGATGGTCGTGCCCTACCTGGCACTCGCCCTGGCGGTGGGGCTAAACCTCGCCACGCGCCCGGAGGCGACGCCCGCCGCCCGGGGCGTGACCGTCGCCACCGCCCTGGTGACGCTGCTGGTGGCCCTGCGGCAACTGCTCGCCCTGCGCGAGAACCAGCGCCTGACCGCCGCGCTGGAGGCGAGCTACGGGGCCCTGGCGCACGCCGCGCACCACGACCCGCTGACGGGCCTGCCCAACCGGGCGCTGTTCGACCTGCGCCTGGAGGAGGCCGCGGTGGGCGCCCGGCGCGAGGGCCGCGCGCTCGCCCTGCTGTTCATCGATCTCGACGGCTTCAAGGCGGTCAACGACGCGCTCGGGCACGCCGCCGGGGACACGCTGCTCGTCCACGTCTCGGGGCGGCTGCGCGCGGCGCTGCGCGAGGGGGACACGGTCGCCCGGCTCGGCGGCGACGAGTTCGCGGTGATCTTGCCGGACGTGACCGGCCCCGACGAGGCGCTCCTGACGGCCCGGCGGGCGCGCGAGGCCATCGAGACGCCCCTCGTGCTGGGGGAGCAGGTCGCCCGGGTCAGCGCCTCGACCGGGGTGAGCTTTTCCCTCGGCGGTGGGGACCTCGTCGCCCTGTACCGCGAGGCGGACGAGGCGATGTACCACGCCAAGCGGGGCGGCAAGGCCCGCGAGCATCTGTCCACCGCCCCCCTGCCCGACTCTCACCTGCCCGGCGCGCTGCCGACCTGAGACGCGCCCCGGCTGCCGTGGTCTCCGCCGCCCGGCGTGACCTGCGCGCGGCCCCGCCCTCCCGTGAGGTCACACCCCCGACACGCGCTCCCACCTAAGCTCGCCCGGAAGGAGGAATACGGGCATGAGCGACCGGGAGAGGGTGGTGGAGACGGCACGCCGGGTGGCGGGCGGCGGGATGCTCGCCAGCCTGAGCAGTGACACGCGCACGCAGCCGCTGCTGTGCGCCCAGTTCGTGCGGCAGGTGGTGGAGGGCGCCCTGGGCCTCGGGGAGGGAGGCTGGCCCGTCGCCACCCGGGCGAGGACCATCGCCGACCGGGCCGGACGCGGAACGAGGAGGTCGCTCGACTACGAGCAGGCCGCGCGGGACCTCGGCCTGACGCACACGGGACCTCCCCGCCCCGGCGACGTGCTGTACTGGCCCTACGGGGAGTTCGGCCACACCGCCCTCTTCCTCGGCGAGGTGAGCGGCGTGGCCTGCATCGTGGAGAACACCAACGCGGGCCGCGGCACGCCCGTCTGGCCGGGCAGCCCGGTGCGCCTCACGCCGCTCGACCGGACGCCCCCCCCGACCACGGTCGCGGCGGTGTCGGCGGCGGCCCTGGAGGACGCGCCCGCCCCACTGGACCCTGCCGGCCCCGAGAGTCCCTACGCCCGCGCCCTGTACGACCACCTGCCGCGCCCCCGGCGCCAGCAGTTCCGCCGCCTGCTCGGCCTGGGGGACAACGACGGCAGGCTGACGCAGACGGTCTGGATGCTCGGGCGGTTTTGCGAGCGCGGCGCCCTGCCGCTCACGGACGCGGGGGTGGCGGCCTTCAAGCGGGGCCGGGGGTTGGGCGGCCCCACGCACGGCCCGGAGGCCATCGACGAGGCCACCGCGCAGGCGTACTGGGGGGCGCTGACCCTGCTCAAGCTGCTCCTGATCACGGGGGCCTTCGAGGGCGAGCACGGCTTCACGAACGTGGCGGGGAGCTTCGACGGGCAGGGGGTGTCCTTCGGGGTGCTGCAATGGAACTTCGGGCAGGGCACCCTCGCCCCGCTGCTGCTGGGGATGGAGGCGCGCGACCCAGGGGCGTTCGCGGCGATCTTCGGGGCGGACACGGCCCAGGTCCGCGCGGCGCTGGTGGGACCCCCGGCGGCGCAGGCGGCCTTCGCGGCGGGCCTCCAGGGGTCGGGCGGGCAGCTCCAGCCGCGCTGGAAGGACCGCTTTGTGCGGCTGGGGCTGCACGCCCCCTACCAGGACGTGCAACTGGAGGCGGCGGGCACCCGGCTGGAGGCCGCCAAGGGGCTCGCCCGCGAGTACGGGCTCGTCACCGAGCGCGGCCTGGCGCTGATGTTCGACATCATCACGCAAAACGGCGGGATCGCCGCCCGGACGCGGGAAGCCATCCAGGGGGCCGAGGCCGCCGAGCGGGCCCGGCTCGGCAGGCTGCTCGGCGAGATCGAGCGGCTGGGCCTCATCGCCCGCGAGCGGGCCGCCGCCGCCTCTCCCCGCTGGCAGGGGGACGTGCTCGCGCGCAAGCTCACCATCGTGCAGGGCCGGGGCACGGTCCACGGCACCCGCTGGGACCTCGGCTCGCAGTTCGGCCTGGGGGACGCGGCGTGGGCGTGAGGTCGGGCGGACCGCGCGCCCCTCCCTCCCGCCGCCGCGTGTCACGCTGGGGCCGTCCGGCGGAGGTAAGCCGCGCCGGTCCCGCTCGACCGCCCTCCACCCTTCCCTCTCACCACACGACAGGAGCAAGACCATGCCGGGAAACGAGAACATGACGTTGGCGGAGTTGATTCGGGCGGGCCTCGGGCTGGGGAGCGGGCAGGAGCGGCGCTTTACCGCCACGCTCGACGGGGGCGAGGTCTACGAGGTGCGCCTGTTCTCGCAGGCGAGGCCGGGCACCGAGGGGGACCGGGGGGTAGGCGTCATCGAGGACCGGCAAATGGGGCCGGGAACGCGAAAGACGCTCGGGCTGGAGCTGACCCGGCGTTCCTGACCTGGGGACACGTCGGCCCGGCGGGGAGGGCCTGGACCGGGCGAGGGGGCGACCCGGGCCCGACCGCTCGGCGCCCTCAGCCCCAACGCGGCAGGGCGGGGCTCTCCTCGGGCTGGGCGACGATCTCCCGAACGGTCGCCAGGAGGCGTTCTTCGACGTCCTCGTCTTCGGCGTCCGCCCCCTCCGGCTCCCCGTCGGCGGACAGGTCGAGACCCGAGAGCGCGGCCCGGGCCTGGGCGGCGAGCCGTCCGGCGGAGGCGGGGTGCCCGATCACGAGGCGCAGCAGGAAGGCGGCCCGGGCGTCTTGGTGCTCGCGGACGCTGATCTGCGCCATGCCCTCCAGGTCTTGCAGCAGCAGGGGCCACTCCCGGGTCGGCCACGCCGCGCTCAGGCTGCGCACGAACAGGGCCCGCGCCTCGGCGAGGTGGCCCTGGGCGAGCTTGATCCGGCCCAGGGTTTCTAACACCTCGGCCACGACCGGCCCGCGCTCGGTGGCCTGTGCGAGGGTCAGCGCCTCCCCCGCGTAGGTCTCGGCCTGGGGGAAGTGCCCGAGCTGGCCGGTCACGAGCGCCAGGTTGTTCAGGAAGTAGGTCACCTCCACCGGGGAGGCCAGTTCGCGGGCGGTGGCGAGTCCCTGCTCCAGCACCCCCCGCGCCTCCTCCAACCGCCCGCTGAGGATCAGGAGCCCCCCCAGGTTGTTGAGCACCCGCGCCGTCTCCGTCAGGTGCCCGCGCTCGCGGCTGAGGTGCAGGGCCTGTCCGTAGCAGTGCTCGGCCCGCTCGTGGTGGCCCAGCCACTGCTCGGCGATGCCCAGCAGGTTCCACAGGCGGGAGGCCTCGGGGCTTCCCTGCGCCTCGGCCAGCCTCAGGGCCCCTTCCCAGTACCCCCGGGCCTCGCCGTAGCGCCCGCGCCGCCGCTCGACCACGCCCAGGGCGCCCAGCCCGGCCATCCTCGCCCACGGGGAGGCGCCCCCCGCGAGGTCCAGGCCGCGCCCGGCGAGCGCGCCCGCCTCCGCCACGGCGCCCAGGTTCAGGGCGAGTTCGGCCTGGTGGATGAGGAGTTCGCCCAGCGTCGCCGGGTCGCCGCCCGGGCGGGCCTCCAGGTCCCGGACCGCCGCCGCCAGGAACTCGATGCCCTCGCGGTAGCGGCCCGTGCGGGCGAAGAAGACCCTCAGCGCGTGGGCGGCCCCCCGCAGGGAGGCGAACTCGCCCTGAGCGGCGGCCCACTCCCAGGCGGCGCGCAGGTTCTCGAAGTCCGCCTCCAGTTCCCGCAGGGCCGCGCGCTGCCCCGGCCCGGCGAGGGCCCCCTCCGACCCGGCGAGCAGCCGCAGGAAATAACGGGCGTGCGCCTCCTGCACCTCGGCCTGCTCGGCGGGGTGCCCCGCGAGCTTCTCGGCGGTGTAGTCGTAGAGCAGGGGATGGCGACCGTAGCGGGCTCCGGGGACCGGAAGCAGCAGCGACTTGTCGATCAGCGCGGCGAGGAGCGGCAGGGAGGCCCCGGCCACCTCGGCGGCGGCCCCCCGCCGGAAGGGGCTGCGGAAAACCGAGAGCCGCGCGAGCACCGCCTGTTCGCGCTCGCCCAGCAGCCGCCACGAGTGCTCGAACACCACCCGCAGGCTGGCGTGCCGCGCGGGGCCGCGCCCATTCGCGTCGGTCAGGAAGTCGAGCCCGCGCCGCAACTCCGCGAGCAGTTCATTCACCGGCAGCACCCGCGTCCAGGTCGCCGCGAGTTCGATGGCGAGCGGCGAGCCGTGGACGAGACGGCACAGCTCCAGCACGTCGGGCAGGGTCTGGGGCGTGAGGGCAAACCCCTGCCCGCTGCGCCGGGCGCGCACGGCGAAAAGCCGCACCCCGGGGTGGTCCTCCCCGGACGCGTGGCGGTCTGTGGGAGAGAGCCCCTCCAGCGGCAGCACCCACTCCTCCTGCACGTTGAGCCGCTCGCGCGACGTGACGAGGAGCTTGAGGTGCGGGCAGGCTTCGAGGAGGGTGACGAGCCCCCCCGTCATCCCGACGAGGTGCTCGAAGTTGTCGAGCACGAGCAGCAGCCGCAGCGGCGCGAGGAGGCGGGCCACCTGCCGCAGGGGGTCTTCCGGGCCCCCCAGGAAAAGCCCCAGCGCCTCCGCGACGGCGGAGATCAGGTTCGCCGGGCTCGTCACCGGGGCGAGGTTCACGCACACCACCCCGTCGGGGAAGGCGCCGCTCTCCCGCAGGGTGCCCGCCGCCTGCACCGCGAGGCGCGTCTTGCCCATGCCGCCCAGGCCCACCACCGTCAGGAGGCGGCACGCGGGGTCGAGCATCAGGCGCTCTATCTCCCGCACCTCGTCCTCGCGGCCCACGAACGAGGTGCCGAAGGTCGGAAGCTGCGAGCGCACTGGGGGCAGCGCGGGCGGGGGCGAAGGGGCCGCCTCCGGACGCCGCGCCTCCTCCGTGACGAGGGGCAGGGTGACGCCGTAGCGCTCGGCCTCGCGCCGCACCTCCGCCGCGTAGGGGCTGTGACCGGGCCGCAGCAGGAGGTACAGCCGCCGCAGCTCCTCGGCCTCGGGCTCGGGGGCGCCGGGCAGCAGGTAGGCGGTCTCGGCGTGGCGCACGGCGAGGCCCCCCTGCCCGCGTGAGGCCGCCGCCTCCCCCAGCGCGAGGAGGGCGACCCGCACCCGCGCGGCCAGCACCTCGCGCGTGCGGTAGACCCACTCCTCCAGCTCGGCGCTCGGGTCCTCGAGGTCGAGGCCCTCCAGAAAGCGGCCCCGGTACAGCTCGACCACCCGCCCCGGCTCCCCCGCCTCGGAGGCCGCGAGCAGCTCGTGGGCGTCGGTGGGCACGCAGGCGGCGACCCGCGCCCCCTGGGCCGTGAAGCTGCCCGGCGCCCCCGCCCGCAGGCGCCTGAGGGCCACCCGCAGGCTGTTGGCGGCGTCGGCGGCGTTCGGCCAGAAGAGGTGGTGGAGGTGCGCCCGCTCCTTGGGGCCTTCGAGGGACAGGTAGGCCAGCAACAACAGGAGTTTGGGCTGTTGCCGGGGGCTGTCTTGCAGCCTGAGTCCGCCCAGGGTGCACAACATGCCCCCATCGTAGTCCTTTGTAGCCGATGTGCCATCCGCCAAAGTGACAGCCGCCAATGTGACCACCCAGGTCACGCCCGGGACACGGGGGGGCGGGCAACGTGGGCACACGGAGATTCGCCCCCACGGAAAGGGCGCGGCACGGAACGACCGACGTGCCCCGCCCCTCCCGTGCCGTGCCCGCCCCCCGCCCCCGGAGGAGACCCCATGACTGCCCTGACCCGGTTCAAGCTCGCCCAGCTCGACACCACCCTCGCCGTCTCCGCGCTGCTGGGGCAGGTCGCCGACCTCACCCCGCGTGCTCCATCCGCCCGGGGTCGGCCCCGCGCCGAGCTGCCCGTCCCCGTGACGCTGGGGACGGACGTAGCCGACACGGTGCTCTTCGAGGACCCGGCGAACCGGGAGGCGCGCCTCTGGCTGCCCCGCTACGCGCTGGCGACCGAGGAGACCTCGGGGGGCACGCACTACCGGGCGCGGCTGGCGGCGCAGGGCGGCGGGTGGCGGCTCGACCTCACGCTGCGGCGGTACGCCGCCCCCGAGCTGGGCGCCCTCCCGGCGGACGCCCGGGTGCTCGACCACCGTGTGGAAGCCCGGCTGCGCTGGGAGAGGGGCGGCGTGCTGCGTGAGCGGCCCCTGACCGAGCGGAGCGAGAATCCCGACGGGACCCTGGGCCTCGCCCTCACCGTGGGCACCCTGCCCGAGCGCGACGAGCTGTACACGGCGCTGACGACCCCCGAGGGCAAGGCCACGTTGATCGTCACGCGCGCGGTGCGGGTGGCCGTGCGGGTGCCCGACGAGCCCGCGCCCGTGGTCCGCCCGCACAAGTGGAAGGGGGGAGCCTTCGACGAGGACCCAGGTCCGCGCTTCCCCTCGCGCCGGTGGAGGGGGGGACTCTTCGTGGAAGAACCGAACCCCCGCCTCCCCCCGCGCCGGTGGCCGGGAGGGGCCCTCGACGAGGACTCGGCCACGCGCCCCCACCTTCCGGTCCCGGTGGTCGCGCGGCTCGCGGGGCGCGGGGTCGGCCCCGGCCTGGCCCAGGGGCGGGCGGTGACCGGGCTGATCCCGCTCCAGCCCCTCCATGTGCGGCCCAGGCCCGACCTCTCCGACCTTCTCGTCCGGCCCGACCGCATCCCGCCCCTGATCGTGAAACCCGCGCTGGCGACGCCGCAGCTCACGGTGGGCGAGCCCGAGGTCTTCGACCAGGGGGGCGAACTCTGGGCCCGCTACCCCCTGCGGGTGACGAACGCCGCCGAGTACGGGGACGACCTCTTCGCGCCCTCGCCCGACCTGCCGCCCTGCGGGGCGAACGCCAACTCGGCGCGGACCTGGGTGGACATCTTCGACGCGGGCAACACGCGGCTCTACGGCTTCTGCGCGCTGGGGCGGGCGCGGGACCTGGAGGGGCTCTGGGTGGCGGTGCGCGCGCACTCGCGGCCCGCCGGGGTCAGCGTCGAACTCGTGGACCGCCGCGCGGGGCTCTCGGCGCGCTCGGCCACGGTGGCGCTGCCGCCCCTCGACCTCTTCGAGGTGGTGGAGCGCACGCTTACGGGGGAGGAGGCGCTGCTCTTCCACCCCGGCCTGCACGCTTACGTCTTCCCCGGGCTGGGCACGCCGACCGGGGGCGGGGGCGGGGGCAGCCTGATTCCCCGGACCGTCCCTTTCGGCGGCGCCTCCCACCGCTACTACCAGGACGGGGTGCGCCCCGAGCTGTTCTACACCCTGCCCGACAGCTTCAAGCTCGCGCGGGAGGACGACCCGCCCCGGCGACCCCGGCTCACCCTCGAATGTCTCGCCCCGGACCGCTACCGCCTGACCTTCGTGGCCCGGCCCACGTTCGACCTCGACCGGCTGGAGGACGCCCGCTTGGGGCTCGCTCGCCATCTCCCGGCGGGAAAGGCGGGGCCCGTGCGGCTGGAGCCCTTCCACACCTCGCACGTGGAATTCGTGCCCGCCGAGGCGGGGCTATACGCGGGAGGCAGCGTCCAGACCACCAATCTCGGCGAACTGCGGGGAACGGTGGAGCTGGAGGGCGAGGCGTTCGCGCGGGTCTGGGACGAGCTGACGGGGGCCCTCCCGGTCAGCCTGGGCGGCAAGCTGCGCGCGGAGGTCGGCGGCCTCCCCGCCGAGGAGGTGCCCGTCGCCTTGCGGCTGGACGACACCGTGGGCGAGTGCGTCGCCGTGACGGCGGAGCCCGACCCCGACTCGGGCGGCTACCGGGTGCGGCTGATCAACGCCCTTGAAAGCCCGCTGCGCCTGGGGCAGCCCACCCCCTTCGTCGCCTCCCGGCGGGCCCCGGAGGAGGGGCTGCGCCCGGCGCGGTGGGAGAAGTTCGTCGCCCTCGCCGACCTCCTCGCGCCCGGCGACGAGGCGCGGGGGCTGCTCAAGCCCGTCGCCGACGTGCCGCTGGCGGACTTCGTGCCCGTGATCGACACCGACCGGGTGCGCGCGGTGCCCGACCTGGAGCGGATCACCCAGGGGATGCTCGTCGGCGTCGTGCGGACCTTCGGGCGGGTCATCACGGTCGAGACGCCCGCTGACCTGTTCGCGGCACCCTCCGACCCCGCGCGCCCCGAGCGGCGCCTTCTCGTCATCCACGTCCACTTCGAGGGCGGGGACACGGCGGAGTTGCTGCGCCCCGCCGACCCCGGCGTGCTGCTCGTCCGGGGCGAGGCGACCGTGATGTACCCCCTGCTCGACCTGCTGCTGGGCCGCCCCCCGGGCGAGTACCGCTACCGGGTGCTGCCCGTCTACACCGACGGCCCCGGCCAGCCGGGCGAGTGGAGGGCGGCCTCCACCGACCTCCTGAGCGTCGGGCTCGGTTGAGGACGGATGACGATGCGGCCCGACTTCCAGTTCGAGACCCAGGGGGAGGGGTGCCTCGTGTACCCGACCCACGGCGGCGCGGGGCCGCACTGGGTCACCCCGCGCGGCGTGGTCTTCGCCCCCGGCGAGGACGGCCTGCCCGACTTCCGGCTGGCCCTGCTGCGCGCCCCCGGCCCGTTCGCCCGCACCTCGACCCGGCTCGACCTGCGGCTGGAGGCCGCGTACGACCTCGCGGGAGCGGGGGAGCAGTTGGTCGTGCCGCCGTCCTTCCTCGCGCCGCTCCTGCCCATGTCCGGACACCTGCGGCTTTCCCTGCCTCTTTCCGGGGCGGGGTTGAACGAGACGCTGAGCGTCCCCCTCGCCTGGAACGGCCTGGGGCGGGCGCGGGTGACGTGGCGGCTCAGCGCGGAGGCGGGCGCGGTGCTGCGCGGGGCACTCCTGGGGGGCACCCTGGCCCTCGCGGCGAACGTCGTGCTGGCCCTGCGGGGGGTGGCGGCACGGGGCACGGGGGCCGTCACCTTCGACCCACGAGCCCTCGTGCGTGCCCTCTCCGGCGTGCGCGACGAGCGGGGCCGCACCACATATGAAGCCCTGCAAACCTTCGTCCGCGAACCCTGGGCGGGCCAGCCGTGGCGCTGGCACTCCCAGGGAGCAGGCGACCCTGCGCCGTGGGCCGCCCTCCTCGACCGCTGCCTCGCGCGCTTCGCCCGGCTGGCCCCGCCTGAGGATGGTGACCTTTCCCCTGCCCTGACGTTCGACGAGCCCCCGCCCGGGGAGATGACCTGGCCGCTTGACGACGTGGTGGAGACGTGGCGGCCCGTGGCGCTGGAGTGGCGGCCCCTCGACGGGCTGCGCGCCGGGGGAGCGGACCCGTCGCGCTTCGTCACCCTGGCGACGGCCCCGCCCGTGCCGCACGGCTTCGTGCCGCTGGAGGCGGTCGGCAACCTGCCGGGCGGGCGGGTGAACGTGCCGCAGGTCGGCGTACATGTGACGGCGGCGCCCCGGCCCCCCGCGAGGCCGCAGCCCGTCCAGGCGACGCTGGTGCTGGAACCGCCCCGCGACACGGCGACTACGACCCTGCGCCTCCTGCCCGGTGAACCCCTGACCTACACGGCCCGCCCCTACCTCCTGCTGTCGAGCCTCGTCGGGAGCAGACCCACGACCCGCGTGCTGACGGGCTCGCCTCTCACCGGGACGGGCGAGACCCTCGAACTCGGCGCGGCGGAATTGCCTGCAAAGTTCTGCCCCCTCGCCGCCGAGCCCGCGCTCCTCGAACGGGCGGTCCTGACGGGCACCGTGACCTGGACGGAGGGAGCAGGGGAACACCACGTCCCCGTCCGGCTGGACCGTGCCCGCCCGGAGGTATGCGTGGCCGTGCCAACCGGAGCGGAACCCGCCCTGCGGCTGAGGGCCGAGTCGGTGACGGGTGGCGCCGCCCTCGACCTTCCCGAGCTCGACGTGGGCGAGCGGCTCCTCACTCTCTGGCACCTGCCGGGCTTCGGGGCACAGACGGTGCGCTTCATCTGGGTGCCGACGGGCGATGCGCCGGGCTTGGACGTGGAAGTCGAGAGCGAGGCGGGCGGCCCGCACACCCGTCTGCACCTGCGCCGCGACCGACCGGGGGCCGAGTGGTCCTACGTCGTGGACGATCCCTTCCGCCCCCGTTACCGCTTCCGGGTGCTGCCGGACGGCGCGTGGTCGCCGCTGCTCTCGCCCCTGGACACGCGCGAGGTGACGCTCGCCCTCCCCTACCCCGACCCCAGCGAGGAGGTTTCCAGATGATCCGAGCCGACCCGACCGAAGTCGCCGTCTACCCCGACCCGAACGACCCGCAGCGCTTCTTCTACGTGCCCGGCGAGCCCGTGCCCGAACTCGGCCCGAACGGCGCCCCAGCCCTCACGCTGCTCCTCGCGGACGCGGCCTCCCGCTTACAACTCGGCGCACGGTGGACGGTGGACGGGGCGACGCTCGACCGCCTGCGCCGCCGGGTGGCCTCCGAGCACCCGGAGCTGGACCCGGCGAGGATCGACCTTCAGCCTGCCCCCGCCCGCGTCCGGGAGGTCGCGCTCCTGCTCCGGGACGCAGGGGGCACCCGGCGCGACCTCGCCCACGCCACCTCCTCCGGCTTCACCCCGCACACGGCCCTCTTCGCTGTACCGCTCGCCTCCGAGGAAGAACGCCTCACGGCCCTGCGCGCCGTCCACGGCACCGAGGACGTGCTGGGCGTGCGCTACACGGCGGACGTGCTCGGCGAGGGCGGTCAGTGGCAGACCGTCACGCGCGAGGGCGACGTG
Organism: Deinococcus planocerae; assembly: GCF_002869765.1. NCBI lineage: Bacteria > Thermotogati > Deinococcota > Deinococci > Deinococcales > Deinococcaceae > Deinococcus > Deinococcus planocerae. The sequence goes on from NZ_PNOR01000019.1 coordinate 38,588, forward strand.
GGGCGCTGGTTCCGGGGTCTGTCTGCCGACGGACACCTGCTCTTCGCCCCCGGCGTGAGTCCGACCAAGCCCGTCTCCCCTCCCCCGGACCTCCCCAGCAGCGTGACCTTCCAGGTCCAGGCGCGCGCCCGCGACATGCCGGTCGCCTTCGTGACGGTCACTTGGGGCACGGAGACGGCCACCCTGCGCCCGCCCGACTTCGCGCCCGGCTCGCTCGGCACGTCGAAGGGTCCGGTGGAGGTCACCACCCGCTACATGGTAGGCGGCGGGCCGTACACGACCCGGCTCACGCCGACTGGCGACACCTGCGACCTGGGCCCCACCGACCTCGGTCTGTGCGAGGTGGTGCTCGACGCCGAGAGGTGCCCCTCCCAGGGCGTGCGCGAGGTGCGCGCCCAGATGACCTACCGCCCCGACGGGGACGGCCCCGGCGACGAACGCACGGTCTATTTGCGCGGCGGGACATGGACGGATCGCTGGTGGCTCGTGACCCGCGCGCCGGACCTCGCCGGAACGCTGGAGGTGAAGCTCAAGATCACGCGCACAGACGGCACCACCCTCGACCCTCCCCGCTTCAGCCGGAAGGACCCCTTCATCACCATCCCGCTCCCCGACGACGGGGAAGTCCAGGAGGACAACCATGATTCGGATTGACCAGCAGCTCATGCTCAAGGAAGTGCCCGACGTGACGATCTGGCGCGACGACGCCCTCGAACACGTCTACTACGTCCTGCCGACCACACCGCGCTTCCGGCTCCAGGGCGGCAAGCCCGTGTTCAAGTTCATCAAGTACCGGATGCCGAAAGACCGCGCGGACGGCAAGAAGGGCGGCGGCTTCGTCTTCTTCGATACGGAAATCGCGGTGCCCGACGACCAGCTCGCCAAGGTGACCGAACTGCTCCAGGCCGACCTGGAGAAGAAGCACAAGGAGGCGCACCGCCCCGGCCCGGCCCCCAAGGTGCAGTTCGGCACGATGACGTACACGCGCGGCACCGTCAGGTTGCTGCTGGAGGAAAACGGCGTCCTCGTCGAGAAGGTGCGCGGGGCGGGCAAGCCCTCGCTGTACGGCAACAACGTGGCGGCCTTCATGGTCGAACTCTCGCCCGAGGGCGCCACGGTGATCGAGGCGGCGATGCAGGGGCAGGGCGCGTCCGCCGTGCAGGTGGTGTACGACCTCCACTTCTGGGTGAAGCTGCCGCCCATCCTCGCCGTGGTGGACTTCGACGCCTCCAAGTTCTACGACTACGCGAAGTCGGTGGACCTGGAGGTCAGCATGTGGACGGAAGACCACTACCGTGAGGAACTGCGCGAGGTGCTGCGCGAGAGCCAGTCGGGCACCGCGCGCGTGGAGGCCAACTTCACCCTCAACGACCCCGAGGCCGACCGCAAGCTCAAGGACAAGCTGCGCGACTGGGCCCAGCGGATGCTCGAGGACACCCTGACCCGCGTGGCCCAGCAGGCGGCGGCCCCGGCGGGACCCGGCGGCCCCATCGACTCGCAAAAGCTTTTCGACAAGACGCTCGATGACCTCGGCGGCGACGACCTCGACAACTTCGATCAGGTCATCAAGCAGCGCAAGTTCGTCAACTTCCACTACGAGTTCCGCGAGGACTCCGCGACCGAGTGGAACCTCGCCCCACAGGGCACGCTGCCGACCCTCACCACCCTCAAGGACGACCGGGGCCAACCGATCAAGTGGGCGGACTACTCGCTGCTCATCGACGCCGACGACCCCTTCTTCAGGCAGCTCAACATCAACGCGCAGGTCAACGCCGACTTCACGGGGTTGCCGCTGCACAGCGTCGAGCTGCACGTCGAGTACCCCAAGGCGAACGGCGGCAAGGAAATGTACGACTACCGCTTCACGACGCCGAACGAGACCGCCAAGTTCAACCCCTTCCTGGAGGGCAACTCCCAGAAGTACACCTACGACTACGAGGTGAACTACAAGGGCCAGAGCCGCAGTTTCCGCTCCAAACCCGTGACCACGGAAGACCAGTACCTCACGATCAACCTCGACGACACCGGCATCTTCAACATCGACACGGTGAGCGGCGACATCGACTACGAGCAGGTCAAGTTCGCCCAGGTGGACCTGCGCTACCCCGCCGGGGCCGCGACGCCGCTCGTGCAGGAGAAGTTCACCCTCGACAAGACGACCCGCACCCACCGCACCCAGAAGGTCGTCTTCGAGACGGTGGACCGGCCCTACGAGTACCGGGTGAAGTACGTGCTCGACGGCGGCAAGGAGATCGAGACGGGCCCGGTCACCGACGCCGCGCGGCCCCTCATGCTCAACGACCCCTTCGTGGAGACGCGCTCGGTGACGGTGCGGGCGACGGGCAACCTCAAGGAGAAGGTGCAGACCATCTTCGTGGATCTCGTGTACGAGGACACGGCGAACGGGTACCGCCAGGCCAAGTCCATCGCGCTCGACACGAACACGCCCGCCGAGGAGTGGCTGATCCCGATCCTCGCCGGGTCCACGGGAACCCTGAAGTACACGGGCACCATCCGCTACTTCGACGGCACGGAAGAGCCCATCCCCGAGACGATGGACACCCGCCCCACCATCCTGGTGGGCCCCAGCGTGCGCGACCGCCTCGCCGTGACCGTGCTGCCCGACTTCATGTTCGACAGCGCCGACGTGCGCCTCGTGAAGGTGGCCCTGAACTACGACGACGGGAACGGCGTCAAGGAACGCAAGGACTTCACCTTCCGCCCCGGCGACCACGACCCTATGGAATGGACGGTGGACCTCAAGGACCAGACGAAGACCGAGTACGACTGGGAGGCGATGTTCTTCCTCAAGCCCAGCGGCCAGAAGAAGGCGGGCGGGCGGACGAGCGAGCTGACCTTGATTCCGGAGCTGCCTGCTTGAGGGAAGGGGGGGGGGCGGGGGAATTGGCTTTCCTCGCCGCGTACTCCCCCCCTCCCAACCTCCCCCACGAGGGGGGAGGAGGAAAAGAGCATAAGCCTGAGCGTTCTTCTCCCTCCCTCCTTGTGGGGGAGGGGGGGAACCGTCCACGCCCCCCGACCCCCTTCGGTCCCACTTTTCGGAGGCCCCATGCTCTACCTCAAACCCCCCTACCACCTCATCCACGGCGTCACCGTCTTCCGCGACCACGAGGACCCGCTCCAGTTCTACTTCCTGCCCGCCGCGCCGCGCCTGACGATGCTGAAGGACGAGGGCGGCCAGCGCATCCCGCAGTTTCAGCTCATCAAGTTCCGGGGGCTGGCCGGGAACGGCGGCTTCCTGAACTTCGACGTGAACCTCGGCGTGCCGGGGGAGACGCTGGAGGAGGTGCGGCGCGAGTTACGGAGCCAGGAGCGGCTGACCCAGGACCCCCGTCTCTCGCCCGTCCTCCTCGAAGACGGCAGCGTGAAAATGATGCTGTTCGGCAAGCAGTCTCCCGCGCCGACGCCGCCGAATCCCACTCCCGGCCCGACTCCGGCCAACCCGGCCACGCCGACCGGACCCCAGTTCGTCCTCAAGATCGACCACCACGCCAAGCCCTCGCTGTACGGGGACAACCAGGCGGCGTTCTCGGTGCAGCTCGACAAGGAGGGCGTGACCGTCCTCGAACAGGCGATGAAGGGTGAGATGTCGCCCATCGGGATCGTGTACTCGCTCGACTACCTCGCGCTGCGGCCCGCGTACAACGTGCGGCTCTCGGTGGACTGGGAGCGGACCCAGCACCACTTCGAGGAACACTTCGGGGTGGACGCCCTCTTCTTCCAGGCCGACATCGACAAGGTGGTGGACGAGCTGATCGACAAGCGGGTGATCGTGCTGGAGGCCGATACCTTTATCCCGGAGGGCGACGAGGACGGCGTGTCGGGCCGCCGCGACCAGGCACTCGATCAGGTGCGGGACATGATCACCGACGCCTTCTTCACGCCCTCGCTCAACCCCTACGAGGAGAAGCGCGACGGCTGGGACAGGGCGTCGGACTTCCTCGACCGCCTCTCGCAGGGTCCGGCGGGCGGGCAGGACGCCCTCTTCAGCTACAGCCGCCTCGACTACACCCGCATCGACCGCAAATCGCTGAACATCTCCATCAGCGAGCGCACCACCGTCAAGCGCTCGATCTCCCCGCAGGGGCACCTCAGCGGCCTCTTCCGCACCCTCACGCGCGAGGGGCTGGACCCCGAGAAGTTCATCCTCGGGGTGGACCTCGACGACCCGTGGTTCGAGCGGCGGCGCGTGAAGATCGTCGGGCGCTCGGACTTCGCGGCGGACGGGATCAACTCGGTGAACGTGCGGCTGCGCTACGGCGGCCAGCTCAAGAACGTGCTGCTGGACGCCAACAAGCCCACCGCCGAACTCGACTGGGCGAGCGTCGTGCGTCGGGACGGCTCCATGACCCGCGAGGTGGAGGCCGAGTACACCGTCAACTTCAAATCCACGGACGGCGGCGAGCGGCCCGCCCAGTTGACCTCCAAGCCCTTCACCCTGGAAGGAGACCGCCTGGAGATCGACCCCCGCGCGGACGGGCTCTACACCCTGGACACCGTGCCCATCGTCGCGCTCAACTTCCCCTGGGAGCGTTACCCGGTGGTCGAGGTCCACCTGCGCTACACCGACGCGCCGAACGGCATCCGCCAGTCCGATACCTTCCTGCTGCGCCAGGACAAGACGGAGGACCGCTGGCAACGCTTCATCCGCGACCCGGAGAAGGCGGGCTTCCTCTCCCAGATCATCTGCCGGGCGGCGGACGGGCGCGACGAGACCGGCGAGTGGACCTCCTCCACCGACGACCAGATCATCATCCGCGACCCCAACCCGCGCAAGCACGTTCTGGCCGTCGTGCCCAACTTCCGCTGGTCGGAGGTGGACCGCGCCTTCGTGGACCTGCGGTACGAGGACCGGGCGAACGGCGTGCAGCAGGCTGAGTCCTTCGAGTTCTCCGAGACGCAGGCCGCCACCCGCTCCTTCGTGGTGGACCTGGAGGACCCGGAGCGGCGCGAGGTGAGCTACACGGTCACGGTGCTGTTCAAGGACGGGCGCACGCTGGAGATTCCGCGCTCGGTGACGCGCGCCCCCCGCGTGATCGTGTCGTCGCAGATGCGCGGCCACCGCGTGATCCAGGTGCGCCCGCCCGCCTCCGCCGCCTTCGGGCAAAAGCGCCTGAAGTCCGTCCTCGTCTCGCTGCGCTACAGCGATGCCGACCACCGCCTGAGCTACCGCGACGAGTTCACCTTCACGCCGAACACGCCCGAACCCCAGTTCTTCGAGTTCGACTACGTGGACCCCAACAAACAGCGCTACGCCTTCGACCTCAAGTACACCTTCGTCAACAACCTCAACCGCACCGTGCCCGACCAGATGAGCGGAGACGGGCTGTTGCAGGTGCCGGTGCCCGCCTGAATCTTTTTGCTCCTCCCCCCTGGTGGGGGAGGCTGGGAGGGGGGGTGAACGCAAGCGACCTGCGGCGCGGCCCGTGTGAGAGGCAAGGCATCTCGCCCGCGTTGGCGCTCGCTCCGTCGCCCCCCCTCCCCGGCCCTCCCCCACGAGGGGGGAGGGAGAAAAAACCACACCCTCTCCCCTCCCCCGAGGTCCCCTATGCTCCTCCTGAACAGTCCGCGTTCCATCGTCGTCGACGGCCTGACGGTCTTTCCCGACCACGCCGACGAAAACCAGTTCTGGGTGCTGCCCGGCCCGGTGCAGCTCGGTCGCAGGCGGGCCGACGGTCGCGCCTCCTTCACCTTCATCAAATTCAAGCCTGCCGCCGTGCAGGCGGGCGTGAAGGGCGGCGGCTTCCTGATGTTCGAGGTGGGGATGCCGCTCGACGACCGGGCGCAGCGGCGCATCCTCTCGCGGCTGCGGTCGCTCGCGCCGGACCCCCGCCTGAGCCTCGTGCAGTTCGACAAGGGGACGGTGCGCTGCATCTCGCTCGACTTGGAGGGGGCGGGGGGAACGACCACCAACACGCCGCCCGGCGCCTTCCGCGCCACCGAGCAGATTCTGGGGGCGACCACGCCGTCCCTCCAGGGGGACAACACCGCCGCCTTCAGCCTGACGCTGAGCCAGGAGGGGGCGATCATCCTCGAACAGGCCTTCCACAAGGGGACGACGCCGGTGGGCGTGCTGTACGACCTGACCTTCACGGGGATGCGCCCGGCGCTCGACGTGGAGATCACCGCCGACCTGGAGCGGGTCTACCGCCAGTTCAGCGCCGACCTCAGCGGTCAGATTTACTGGTTCAAGGCGAGCATCGAGGCGGGGTTCGAGAAGCTCGTGCAGGATCAGGCCATCGTGATCAAGGTGATCAACGCCACGACCGACGGCGACCGCGAGCAGAAGGAGAAGTGGGCGCTCGACTTCTTCAAAGATCACCTCCTGACCCAGTGGTTCACGCCGACGCTGACGCCGGGCACGCTGGCGGGAAGCACGCCCAGGCCGAATCCGACGGGAGGCACGACCCAGCCGGGAACGGGCGGGACGACCCCGCCGACCGGGGGTGGCACGACGAACCCGCCGGGCACCAACTCGCCCACGACCAATCCTCCGACCACCACGAACCCCCCCGGCGGCGGCACGACGACCCCGACTCCGCCGACGGGCCCGACCAATCCGCCCTCCACCGGGACGACCAGCCCGGCGAGCGCTACCGCCACTGCCGTGCGCCAGACCGCCACCCTCACCATGACGGGCTCGGACCCCTCCCCCGCGCCCGACGGCTTCCGCATCGAGCACACGCCGTCGGCGAGCGGCAACATGGAGACGCTGCGGCTCGTCGGAGGGGACCCGAATTTCGCGCCGACGCTGAAGGTGGACGGCGTGGAGGTGCCCGTCGCCGCCGACCGGACGGCGGGCGTGGAGGTCGCGCCGGGGGCGAGCCGTGAGCTGGAGGTCACGCACGCCCCGGTCAGCGCCATCGAGTGGCTGCGCTTCAAGTACGACGAGCCCGTGGAGGGCGGCTGGAGCGCCGCCGACCCGCCGACGGGAGCGTTTGCCCGCTACGTCGAGGGCACGCCATCCGACCCCCAGGACTCCTGCTTCACCGGGTCGAAGGCCGACTTCCTCGCCTTCCTGGGCCGCCTCGCCGAGCCGAAGACGGTGCGGCTGGAGGGGCAGGCGAGTTACGAGGTCAAGGCCCGCAACACCGCACAGGAGACGGCGTACACGGCGCTCAACCAGCGGCTCTCGCAACGGCGGCTCGACGTGGGGCTCGCGCTCGCCCGCAAGCGGGGGGTGCAGATCGACCCGACCTCGCGCGCCTCGGGCCACTCCAACTCGGAGGCGCTGTTCAAGGACGGCGACCCCGGTAACGACCCGGGCACCAACCGCGACGAGTGCAACGACTTCCGAACGGTGATGGCGAGCGGCACGACCCAGCGCCGCACGGTCCTGCGCGCCACCCTCGCCCGCGCGGCGGACGCGGTGGACCCCGGCCCGGGACCGCAGCCGAATCCGAACCCCAATCCTCAGCCCAACCCGAACCCGACGCCCGACCCCCAGCCGAACCCGAATCCCAATCCCTCGCCGGACGGGGGCACGGGCAACTTCGCGGTCGCGCTCAAGCTCAAGTTCATCTCGCAGACGGAGCGGCGGACGATCAAGTTCAAGTACACCCGCTCGGACGCGGTGCAGCGGACGTACGCGCCGCAAGGCTTCATCGGGCTGTTGCTCGACCAGCTTCAGGACAAGCACACGTACTTCCTGGAGGTGGACCTCGACGACCCCTTCTTCCGCGTGTTCACGGTGACGGTGGAGGCCCCCCTCGACTTCGAGCGGATCGGGCTGAAGTCCGCCCAGGTGGCGCTCGACTACGGCGACCCCGCCGACCCCACGAACCACCGCCACACCGACCTCGTGTTCGACCGCGAGCATCAGGGGGCGCAGACCTTCCAGGTCTTCATGAACCGCACGCGCGACACGGCCTACCGCTACTCGGTGCAGTACCACTTCGACCCGCAGAGCGCGTGGGCCGGGCAGCGTTTCAGCTACGACCTGCCCGCGCGGCGCACGGAGGACCGGACCCTCTTCCTCAACCCGTACGAGGACCTGGGCTTCCTGGAGGTGGACGTGGTGCCGGGCCGCATCGACTGGGGCGTGGTGAGGAGCGTGGACGTGGGGCTCCAGTACGCGGACGCGGGGCAGGGCTTCACCCACGAGACGCACCTCGTCTTCACCCAGGCCACGCCCGCGCAGAAGTGGGCGCTGCGGCTGAGCGATCCCAACCAGCGTGAGATCACCTCCACCCTCACCTTTCACCTGGAGGACGGCACCACGCGCACGCTGCCGCCGCAGACCACGAAGGCGACCGCCGTACCCATCGACGATCCCTTCGAGGGGGCGCTCGACCTGCTCTTCTTCCCCGCCTTTGACCCGGCGACCACCCGCGCCGCCTTCGTGGACGTGGTGTACGACGACCCGGCGAACAGGTACCACCGCGAGGAACGCCTGCGGCTGGAGGGCGAGGACCGCAAGGAGGCCACCCTGCGCCTCGCCCTGCTCGACCCGAAAAGACGCGCCTACAGCTACCGCCTGACCCTCGTCGGCATGGACGGCAGCGTGAATCAGGGCCCGCTCCAGACGACCGAGGCGAGCATCGTGTCGGTGGGGTGAAGGCCAGCGAGAACCAAGGGGCGGCGCCGAAGACGCTTGCAGTCTGGCCGCCCCACCCCTTTCGAGAGGTCGCATCGACCGAGGGAGGAACGCCGTGATCGTCTACCGGATCGAGTTGCCGAAGGAACAGGACACAGAAGCTTTCGTGACGTTCATGCGGGAGGACTACCTCCCGGCCATCCACACGGGCTCCACCCGCGTCGGTCAGGTGCTCGGCCTCGCGGTGTGGCAGGAGGAGCCGGACTCGGAGCGGGAGGGACACACCTTCCTTCTCCATGTCGAGTGGAGCGGTCTGGGTGGAGATTATGCCCAGCTCCGCCTGGACGACGAGGCGGTGGAGGGCCGGCTCGCCACGTTCGGGGCCCGCCTCCAGCGCCTCGGCTTTTACCGGGAAGTCGTCACCAAGCGGCAGGAGGAAGGGAAGCCGACCGGGTAAGGGCCGCTCAATCTATGCCCGAGGCGGGCGGAGGTCCCCAGCCGGGACGCCTCCGCCCGTCCGTCAGTAGGCGTCGATCTCGCCCGTCACCGTGGTCTGCACCGGGTAGCCCTCGATCTGGGCGGGCACGCGGCCCCGCGCCGAGGCGTCGCGCAGGTACACGACGATGGCGTCGTCGCCGATGGGGGAGCGGCCCAGGGCCACGCCCGTCACGCCGGGGAGGGCGAGCAGGGCGGCCTCGTGGCGCCGCCGCACGCCCTCGACCGCCGACCCTCCAGGGCCCCCCGCGTCCGGGTCGTAGGGCATGGCGGCCTCCTCGTGGAAGTCGGCGAAGGGGGACTTCTTGGAATCGGACATCGTGACCCTCTCTCCTTCCGGACTCATTCCGGGGACAAGGCTGCCGGGCAGGACGAGCAGCGCCGCTCCCGCCAGGAGCACCAACGGCTTCGGGGAACGCGGCCTGTCCACCCTCCACCCCGCCTGAAAACGTTGCCCGGATTATTGGCCCGCTTCCCAGCCGACAACGTGAGCAGCCTGCACAGGGAGGGCGGGGCCACCCCCGAGGGAGAGGCGGCCCCGCCGGAACTTTGGTCAGGTGTAGAGGTTGATGTCGAGCGCCGCGATCACCCGCGTCATGCGGTTGGCGAAGGTGACGCCGCCGCCGCCCGCGAAGAGCAGGCCAACCGGGCTGCGCTGGGCGTTCCAGGTCCAGATGGACGAGCCCGAGTCGCCGGGCGCGCTGAAGAGGCCGCCCGTGCCCTGAATGGCGATCTGGTCGCGGAACTGGGCGATCCGCCCGCCGCCGTAGTTGACGTTGATGGTCGCCCCCAGGCCGGTGATGCGGCCCTGGGTGAGCTGGGTCGTCCGCCCGGACTTGCCGACGAGCATCCCGAGGGCCGGGAGCACCGGGGCGCTGCCGATGCGGAAGAAGGCGGGGCTCCCGCCGCTGAGGTACACGAGTTCCCGGCGCACCCGGTCGGGCCAGGCCCAGCCCGTCGCGCAGTCCACGTAGTTGATGCCGCCCGAGAAGTTGATCGGGACGAAGCGTTCCAGGATAGCGATCTGGTCCTGGGGGCAGCGTCCGCCGTCGGCGGGGCCGGGCTGGCAGATGCAGTCGCCGAACATGGCGCCGTTGCTGTTGGCGAGCACGTGGTTGTTGCTCAGCACCATCAGCCGGGCGTTGCGCGGGGCGCTGCGGCCCACCGCGAGGCAGCCGATGGTGCCCGCCGTGACCCTAAAGTGCGCGACCGACACGCCCCCCGGCGTGGGCCGCAGGCGGAAGCGGTGGGGCTGGGCGTCGATCAGCCCGGTGACGACCACCTGCACGGGCACCCGGTCGCTCGACGCCGCGCGAATCCCCATCGAGTCCACGAGCGCCGCCTTGATCCCGTCCACCGAGGTCGGCTCGGCCACGTAGACCGTGAGGGCGGGCAGGCCGGGTTCGGCGGAGGACACGTCGGCGGAGTCGCCCCCCGCGCCGATCGCCACCCCCTGAATGTTGCCCGCCGCGCTGAAGGCCTCGACCGACCGCGTTCCCGCCGTCTGGGTCAGGGTCTGCAACATCCCGTCCTCGACGGCGCGCTTGAGGTCGAGCAGCTCCATGCCGACCGAGGCGAGTGCGTCCGGCGAGTCGCTCAGCGCGGCGGCCTCGGCGTTGCGGTCGAGGGCGTCGGGAGCCGCGAACTGGTCCACCGCCTCCTCATTGCCGCCGGTGTTGCCGCCGGTGTTGCCGCCGGGCGAGGTGTCGCCGCCCTGCCCCCCGCCCGTGGGCGGGTCCTGAAAGTTCCTGCCGTCGTTGTCGTTCATGTGCCCTCTCCCTGGCCTCCGCGAAATTGAGCCCGTTTCCGCCGCGTCCGTCCGCACGTGATGACTCCCCGCCTTCCACAGCAGGGCCCGCCCCTCCTTCCTGATCCCCGGGCCACCGTGGGCAGCGGCTCGGGGGGGATGGGGGGATGGTGCGCTTCCCCCCGTGTCCCCCCCGTGACCGGCCCGTGACCGTGACGGAGCGCGGAAAAACGACGCTGAGCCTTGGCTTAGGGCTCCTCTCATTCCCCCCTGAGCCCCCCGGGATAGACCGTGGGCACCACCGGGGACACGGCTTACGGGGCGTGCCGGGAAGGAGAGAGCGTATGAGCGAGCAGCGAGACGGCCAGGCCATCTACAACGAGCACGGCACCGCCGTGGAGGGCGTCGGCGGCACGGGGGACCCCCGCATGGGCCAGGGCGAGGGCGAGCGCACGCTCACCACCCGGCAGGGCCACCCGGTGCGCAACAACCAGAACCAGCGCACGGTGGGCACGCGCGGCCCCGCCACCCTGGAGAACTACCAGTTCCTGGAAAAGATCAGCCACTTCGACCGCGAGCGCATCCCCGAGCGGGTGGTCCACGCACGCGGCGCCGGGGCGCACGGCTATTTCGAGGCCTACGGCAAGGTCGGCGACGAGCCGGTGAGCAAGTACACCCGCGCGAAGCTCTTCCAGGAGGCGGGCAAGCGCACGCCCGTCTTCGTCCGCTTCTCCACGGTGATCCACTCCAGCCACTCGCCGGAGACGATGCGTGACCCGCGCGGCTTCGCGGTCAAGTTCTACACGGAAGACGGCAACTGGGACCTCGTGGGCAACAACCTCAAGGTCTTTTTCATCCGCGACGCGATCAAGTTCCCGGACGTGATCCACTCGCTCAAACCCGATCCGGTGACGAACCGGCAAGACGGCGGGCGCATCTTCGACTTCATGAGCAACACGCCGGAAGCGGTGCATATGCTGACCCTGCTGTTCTCGCCGCACGGCATCCCGGCGAACTACCGCCACATGCAGGGCTCGGGCGTGAACACCTACAAGTGGGTGAACGACCGGGGCGAGGCCGTCCTCGTCAAGTACCACTGGGAGCCCGTGCAGGGCATCAAGAACCTCACCCAGCCCGAGGCCGAGGCGATCCAGGGCAAGAACATCAACCACGCCACCCAGGACCTCTACGAGGCCATCGAGCGCGGCGACTACCCGCAGTGGGAACTCCTCGTCCAGATCATGTCGGACGACGACCACCCCGAACTCGACTTCGATCCGCTCGACGACACCAAGATCTGGCCGCGCGACCAGTTCCCCTGGCTGCCGGTGGGCAAGATGACCCTCGACCGCAACCCCGCGAACTACTTCGCGGAAGTCGAGCAGGTCGCCTTCGGCACGGGCGTCCTCGTGGACGGGCTGGACTTCTCCGACGACAAGATGCTGGTGGGCCGCACCTTCTCCTACTCGGACACGCAGCGCTACCGGGTGGGGTCGAACTACCTCCAGCTCCCGATCAACGCGGCGAAAAAGCACGTCGCCACCAACCAGCGCGACGGACAGATGACGTACCGGGTGGACACCGCGCCGGGGCAAAACCCGCACGTCAACTACGAGCCCAGCTCCATGAACGGGCTCGTCGAGGCGCCGCGTGACGTCGTGGAGTACACCCCCTGGGTCGAGGGCAACCTCCAGCGCGCGAACATCGACCGCACGAACAATTTCAAGCAGGCGGGCGAGCAGTACCGCGCCTTCGAGGACTGGGAGCGCGACGACCTGATAGGCAACCTCGTCGAGAACATCTCGGCGGCCACCCCCGAGGTGCAGGCCCGGATGGTCGAACTCTTCACCCAGTGCGACGAGGACTACGGGCGCCGGGTGGCCGAGGGTCTGGCCGCGCGCCGCGTGCCGAGCCGCACCGAGAAGGAAGAGGGCGCCGTTCAGCAGGCAGAGGAGCGGGCGAAGGAAGCCCAGCCTTACTGAGGCTCAGCCCAACAGCGTGAAAAGAGTGTCCGGCCCTGGGAATGGGGCCGGATGCTTTTTGGAGGGAGAGTTGTTGATTTCTGGTGGAGGAGCAAAAACGCCAGAACCTGAGCTTTTTTCTCCCTCCCTCCTTGTGGGGGAGGGTCGGGGAGGGGGGTACGACGCTCGACCGCGACCTCCCCCCACCCCCCTTCACTTCTTCCGCGCCGCACTCCAGACCGCCGCCGCCACCCCCGCCCCCAGCAGCGCGAGCCCGATGTTCCGCGACTGCATCGAGCCCTCGGTGTACGCGCTCGTCCCCCGGACCATCCCGGGGTAGTCGCCGCGCTCGGCGAGGTAGCCGGAGGGCTTGTACAGGCTGTCGGCCTCGGGCGGGAGGGGCGGGCGGTCGCTCTTCGTGCCGGGGATGACGCCCGCCTCCATCGCCTTGTCGGTGAGGCGGGGGGCGACGTTGCCGAGGACGGCCATGTTCCGGCCCCCGCCGCCCACGAAGAGGTCGCGCGTGGGGGTGGTCGCCGCGTGCAGGATGGCGCGGGCCACCGTCTCGGGCGCGTACACGGGCGGCACGTGCTTGGGCTCGACCTCCAGGTAGTTGCGCGCGTGCATGGGAAAGGGCGTGTCGATGGGGCCGGGCTTGATCAGCGTGACGGAGACGGGGGCCTCCTCGTCCTCCAGCTCCATGCGCAGCGCGTCGGTGAAGCCCTTGACCGCGTGTTTGGAGGAGGCGTAGATGCCCTGGAGCGGGAGCGAGCGGTCGGAGACCACGCTGCCCACGTTGATCAGCGCCCCGCCGCGCGTCTTGAGGGTCTTCAGCGCCTCGCGCGAGCCGTAGACCAGCCCCCAGAAGTTCACGTCGAAGAGGCGGCGCATGTCCTCGACCGAGAATTCCTCCAGCCGTCCGTACATGCCCACGCCCGCGTTGTTCACCCAGGTGTCGAAGCCGCCGAAGCGTTCGCGGGCGAGTTCGGCGACCCGCGCCACGTCCTCCTCGCGGCTCACGTCCGCCACGACGTAGGCCGCCTGCCCACCGTCGTCGGTAATCTGCCAGACGAGCTTTTGCAGGGCCTCCTCGCTGCGGGCGGCGAGCACCAGCCGGGCGCCCTGCTGCGCGGCCATACGCGCCGTCGAGAGCCCGATGCCGCTCGACGCGCCCGTGATCACGATGACCTGCTCGCTGAGGGGTTTGAGCTTGATCTTCATGGAAAGCCTCCCGGTGGTGAACACCTACTCCCCGCAGCAAAGCAGACCTGGGGGTAAGAGACCTCCGGGGCGCCTAAAGACCCCCATCATGATTCGAGGGTGAAGGCGTAGGGCGCGGCGGGATTCGGCACGATGAACCTCTCTTTAGACGGCGGGGGGCAAGGGCTGAGGAGGCCCTAAAGCGGCTTCAGCCGCCGTTGAGCGAATGTCCAGAGGGTAAGGCGGGGAAGGTTTGCCCGCTTACAAAGTCAGCCAAATATCCCCATGAGCGAAGACCAGCAGAAGACGTTACCCGCCCAGCAGCAGGACGAACAGCCCGGTATCGAAGCCGAGATGGACCCGCCGCCCGTCTACATCAAGCTCGACTACAAGGCCGCCGGGAAGCTCCAGGGCAAGGCCGCCATCATCACGGGCGGGGACAGCGGCATCGGGCGCGCGGTCGCCGTGCATTTCGCGCGGGAGGGGGCCGACGTCGCCATCGTGTACCTCGACGAGACGGAGGACGCCCAGAAGACCAAGCGGCTCGTCGAGGAGGCCGGGCAAAAGTGCCTGACCATCGCGGGCGACGTGGGCGACCCGCAGTTTTGCCAGCAGGCCGTGCGGCAGGCGGTGGACACCTTCGGGCGGCTCGACATCCTGGTGAACAACGCCGCCGAGCAGCACCCCAAGGAGGACGTGTCCGAGATCACGCCCGAGCAGCTCGAAAAGACCTTCCGCACGAACATCTTCGGGTACTTCTACATGGCGCAGGCCGCGCTGGAGCACCTGAAGGAGGGCGCGACGATCATCAACACTTCTTCGGTGACGAATTACAAGGGCAGCCCGTCCCTGGTGGACTACGCCTCCACCAAGGGCGCGATCACGTCCTTCACCCGCTCGCTCTCCATGCAGCTCGTCGAGAAGGGCATCCGGGTGAACGGCGTGGCGCCGGGACCGATCTGGACCCCCTTGATCCCCTCCACCTTCCCGCCCGAGAAGGTCGAGACCTTCGGCGCCGACGTGCCGATGGCCCGCCCCGGCCAGCCCGCTGAGGTGGCGACGTGCTTCGTCTTCCTCGCGTCCGACGATTCGAGCTACATCAGCGGCCAGATGCTCCACCCCAACGGCGGCGAGGTCGTCAACGGCTGAGCCGACGAGCATGACCGGGGGCGACGGGGAAAGTTTCTCGTCGCCCTTTTCCTTGGCCCCTCGGGAGAGGCGGCTGTTCCTGGGCGGGGGTCATCTCACGGACGCAGCGAGGTCGAGTCTGTGCGGGTGAACGGGCGGGCTGACCCGATGAAGGACGTACAGAACAAACGCCCAGCGCGGATTCAGCCCGAAACCCCCTCCCCCCGTAGGCGAGCGGCCAGCCACTCCGCCGAGTCCTCCACGACCGCCTGCGGGACGCTGTGCCCGCCGTTCCACCAGCGCAGTTCCTTGGGCTGACTCGCCGCCTGGAAGAGCCGCTCGGCCTGGTCGGGGCGGATCACCGGGTCGTGGCGACCGTTCACCATCAACAGGGGGCGCCCCGCGAGCGAGCGCACGGCACGGGGGGGGTCCACGATGGCGCGGGCGACGGCGGTAAGGGGCGTCCCCAGCGGCAGGTCGCCCCCCGCCGCGAGGACGAGGGCCCGGACCTCCCGGCTCTGGGCGGCGACGGTCACCCCCAGGAACGTGCCCAGCGAGTAGCCCACCAGGGCCACCCCGTCCGGCCTGACCGCGGGGTGCGAGCGCAAGAACTCCACCCCGGCGGCCCCCTCACGCAGGGCGAGGCGCCACAGCCGGGCGACCTCCAGCGGGTTACGCAGCGACTGCAACTCCAGCGGGTTGCCGCGTGTGCCGTGCAGCGGCAGGTCGGGGGCGAGCGAGGCCACCCCGCGCCGCAGCAGCGCCGTCCCCACCGAGTCGGCCATCACGTCCGCGCGCGACGAGTAGCCGTGGAGCAGCAGGGCGGCGGGCACCCTCACCCCCGGCGAGACGGTGGGCAGTTGCAAGACGGCGGGCACAGAGGCCCCGGCGACCCGCAGATCGAGGCGCAGGCGCGTGCCGCCGGGCACCGAGGTCTCTTCGCGCAGGGCGTGCGTGGGGGCGGACGACATGGGCCAGAGGGTAGGGCGGGCAGGCGCCGCCTTCCGTGACGGGATTGCCGAAGGTCGGCGGGGAATACAGTTTGTTCGAGGAGGGGGCTGGGCCGGGAATGGCAGCCTGGCCCCCTCTCCCTTGCGGGTGACCCGGAGAGCTGCGGAGCAGAGGGGTGGGGTGAGGGGACGTGTGACCAGCTCCGCCCTGTAAACAAAGTCCGAGAGTTTCGAAGTGAACTAGGTTGCCCTGCCCGCCCACCCCCCTCCTGCGGAGCTGTACCAGTCCCAGCCTCCCCCCTCCGACCCTACCTGTGCCACCCTGAGTGGGATGCCCTCCCCCAGCGACACGGCAGCGGACTCCTCGGAGACGTGGCACGTCTACACCGACGGCAGCAGCAAGCATGAGCGGCGACAGACCTTCAGCGGGTGGGCGGCGCGGGCTGTGCAGCCGCAGACACGGCAGGTGCGCCAGGCCAGCGGGGCGGGGCCCGGCGGCGATTCCCTGGGCGCGGAGACGACGGCGATCCTGGAGGGCCTGCGGCTCGTCCCGGCGGGCGCGGCGGTGCTGCTCCACAGTGACCTCGACCCGGCGCTCCTGATGGCGGTGCTGGACACGGGCCCTGGCGAGGCGGCCCGCGCCCACCTGCGGAGGGTGGACGTTCGCCCCATCCTGCGGCACACGGCGGCCCACCACCGGGACATGCACGACGCCGCCCGGGCCGCCGAGGGGGAGGCCCGGGCAGGCTCCCCGGCGGGGGCCGCTTCCCTTTCCAACGCTGTGCAGGACGCGCAGTTGCAGGCCCGCACGGGTCAGACGGACGCTGCCGGAACGCGGGGGACCGTGCGGCGCCTGTCCGGAACCACGGGGCCGCTGCGGCTGCGGATCCTCGGGCTCGCCCCGGGCCGCGTGGGCGGGCGCACGCTCGTCACGCTGACGCTCGGCCTTCCAGACCTCCGGGGCAGCGGCCCGAACGAGGTGGCGGCCCTCCAGGACGCGCTGGAGGAAACCCTGGCCTCCCTCACACGCGGCACGCTGGTCTCCCTCCAGGTGCCGGAGCGGTGGCGGGAGACGGTGACGGCGGCCACGGCAGGGCACGGGGCGGTGCGGGTCGTGGCGGAGGTGGAAGAGCCCGCCCCGTAGCGCATTGGACACACGAACAAGGTCACGCCGAGCCCTCCGCTTCGCTCAGGGGGAACTCCGCGACGCATCTCCAACGGACCGGGCGCAACCCTTCTTTCGTCAAAAGCTCCGGGACCGGCGCCGGGGCGACGCCGGACTCGCCCCGGCGCCGCGCGAGCGTTGCAACCGGGTGCCCGAAGGGTTCCAATGGAACCATGCCCCACAACCCATCCCGAACGGTGAAACCTCCCGAAGACGCCCCGCACCCCCGGTGGTTCGCATGACCCGCCGCCTGCGGATGGGCATGGTCGGCGGCGGCAAGGACGCCTTCATCGGGGCCGTGCACCGCCACGCCGCCGCGCTCGACGGGCAGATTGACTTTGTGGCCGGGGCGCTGTCGAGCACGCCGGAGAAGGCCCGCGCCTCCGGGCTCGCCCTCGGGCTCTCTGACGACCGCAACTACGGTTCGTGGGAAGAGATGCTGGAGCGGGAGCTGGGGCGCGAGGACCGGATCGATTTCGTCTCTGTCGTCACGCCCAACCACCTGCACTATCCGGTCGCCAGGGCGTTCGCGGAGGCTGGAATCCACGTCGTCAGCGACAAACCTCTGGTCGTCAGCAGCGAGCAGGCGGACGACCTGATCCGGGTGGTGGAGGCGTCGGGCGTGGTCTTCGCCGTCACCTACAACTACACCGGCTACCCGATGGTGCGGCAGGCCCGCCAGATGGTCCGCTCGGGGCAACTGGGTGAGTTGCGCAAGGTCACCGTCGAGTACCACCAGGGCTGGCTCGCCCAGGAGCAGGACGAGGAGACCAACAAGCAGGCGGGCTGGCGCACCGACCCGGCCCGCAGCGGCATGGGCGGCGCCATCGGCGACATCGGCTCCCACGCGGAGAACCTCGTCTCCACCGTCACCGGGCTGGAATTGGAGGCGATCTGCGCCGACCTCACCGCCTTCGTGCCGGGGCGGCGGCTGGACGACGACGCCAGCGTCCTGCTGCGTTTCCGGGGTGGGGCCAGGGGCCTGCTCACCGTCTCCCAGGTCGAGATAGGCCGGGAGAACGACCTGCGGCTGAGCGTCTTCGGCACGAGGGGCAGCCTGCACTGGCGGCAGGAGGAGCCCAATCACCTCCTCCACGACACGCTCGACGGTCCCAGGCAGGTGCTCACGCGCGGGAGCCCGTACCTGAGCGAGGAGGCCAGGCGGGCGACCCGTCTTCCCCCCGGCCACCCCGAGGCGTTCCTGGAAGCCTTCGCCAACATCTACCTCGGCGCCGCCGCCCACATCCGCGCGAAGGCGCAGGGCCGGGAGCACGTGCCCGACTACCCCACCCCCGACTACCCCACCGTGGAGGACGGGGCGCGGG
Organism: Deinococcus planocerae; assembly: GCF_002869765.1. NCBI lineage: Bacteria > Thermotogati > Deinococcota > Deinococci > Deinococcales > Deinococcaceae > Deinococcus > Deinococcus planocerae. The sequence continues at coordinate 57,113 of NZ_PNOR01000019.1, forward strand.
GCGTCCACTTCATCGAGCGCGCGGTGGAAAGCAGCCGGGGCGAGGGAAAGTGGACGGACGCGGCGTGGCGGGCGAGCCGTTGAGGTCGGGGGGGCGCACGGCAAAAGTTTGAAGTCTATAACAAATCGGCCAATCTCTCCGCCGCCCACGTTGTTATGCTCGGGGCTAAATGAGCTCATCCGGAGGACCTATGAACCGCAGACTGACCCTGACCGCCCTGCTGCTCGCCGCGCCCGCCCTGGCCTCGACGGCGGGAGCCGCGCCCGGCTCGTGGCGGGGCACGATCAACATGGCGGCAGCCGACTACACGCCCAACTTCCCCGGTGTGAAAAAGGAAAACCAACTCAAGGTGTTTCAGCAGATCGCCGACGAGTACGAGAAGAGGTATCCCGGGATCAAGATCCGGTTCTACACCCAGCCCATCCCCGACACGAACACCATGATCCGGGTAAAGGCGGCGGCGGGCGAGCTGTTCGACGTGTACTGGGCCCAGGCCTACAGCCTGAACTCCACCCTGCCCAGGGGGGTGGCGGCGGACCTCGCGCCCGCCTTCAAGCAGCCCAACCCGTATGTCCCCGGCAACAAGGCGTGGCAGGACGTGATGGACAAGGCCCAGCTCGCCGAGGGCCGCAATGCCAACGGCGCCGTGTACACCCTGAGCGGCGACAAGGTGGCGTACACGATCTTTTACAACAAAGACCTGTTCAAGAAGGCGGGAGTCACCAAGGTACCGACGACCTGGCCCGAACTCATCGCGGCGTCGAAGCGGCTCAACGCGGCGGGCATCTTTCCCATGCACGCCGTGCCCGCCTACCCGTGGTGGAGCCGCCACTTCCTGACCGACTTCTATTCCAAGGATTACGCGAAGCTCACGGGGTACGACGGGCTGCCCGGTCAGTCGCCGCTCGACGAGGCGGTGGCGATCCACAAGGGCATCCTGACGCCGAAAGACGACCGCTTCATGTCGTGGTGGCCGGTGATGAAGCAGTTCACCGACACCTGGCCCAAGGACTACCTCACCGCCGACCCGGCGAAGAACTACGACGCCTTCCAGGACTTCGTGGGCCAGAAGGAAGCGATGCTCTACGAGGGCAGCTACAAGGTCCGCGAGATGCTCGACGCGGGCGTGAAGTTCCCGGTGGGGGCCTTCAACTTCCCGAAGCTCTCCAAGAACGAGAGCAGGCACGCGACGGGCGTGAACACGGCGAACGCCTACTCGGGCACGGGCGGCTTCCAGTTCGCGATGAGCACGCCGCTCTCGAACAAGACCATGCGCGAGAAGGGCAAGACAGAAGCGGTGCTCGACTGGATGCGCTTTTTCGGTACGCCCAGAAATCTGCAACGCCTGACCGCCGAGCAGGGCACCTACGCGCCCACCTGGCCCGGCACGAGCGTGCGGCTGGCGCTGAGCAACTTCGACTCCGGGGCGATCACGACGCAGATCAAGCTGCCCGAGCGCTCCATCGGCGCGCAGAACGCCTCGGCGAACCTCGGCTGGGTGGACATGCAGCGCATCTTCGGGCTGTACCTCAGCGGCAACATCACGCTCGACCAGGCCAAGGCCCAGGCGCAGACGGTGCTCGACCGCGCCGCCCAGGACTACGCCCGCAAGAACAAGGTCGATCTTTCCAAGTACTGAAGGAAACCCCCACATGAGTGACCGTCCGTATCTGCTCACCACCCTGAGTCACACCTGGCCCATAGGCCGGGCCGCCTGACGGCAGGCCGGGAAGGACGCCCACGCGCGCCTCTCCCGGCCTGCCCCTTTTGCCCCACAAGGAGACCCCATGACCGCCCTGCCCGGTTTTCGCCCCAGCCCCTCCCCCCGGTGGGGCACCCTCGCCCGGTTGCGGCGGGGCTGGCCCGCCTACCTCTTCCTGCTGCCGACCCTGCTGCTCGTCGGGTACTTCTCGTACTACCCGGCCTACATCGCGGTCACGCGGGCCTTCACCGACTGGGACGGCCTGAACGTCCCCAACTTCACGGGCGTGGAGAATTTCCAGCGGGCGGTCAGCGACCCCGTGATGGGGCAGGCCACCCTGAACATGGCGATCTGGGTCGTGCTGGGGCTGATCCTCGCCCTCGTGCCGCCGCTCCTCATCTCGGAGCTGATCTTCCACCTGCGGGGCCAGCGTCGGCAGTACGCCTACCGGACCCTCTTCGTCATCCCCATCGTGATCCCTTCGCTGGTGCTGCTGCTCGTGTGGGGCAGCTTTTACCGCAGCGACGGGCTGCTCAACAACCTGCTGGCGTCGGTCGGGCTCAGCGGGCTGCGGCACGACTGGCTGAGCGACCCGGGCACGGCGCTCTACAGCCTGATCTTCCTGGGCTTTCCGTACGTGGACGCCTTCAACTTCCTGCTGCTGTACGCCGGGCTCCAGGCCATCCCGCAGGACGTGTTCGACGCCGCGAAGATCGACGGGGCGACGGGGTGGCGGCGGGTGCTGAGGATCGACCTGCCGCTGCTGCGCCCGCAACTCGGGCTGATCGCCGTGCTCGCCATCATCGGCAACGTCCAGTACTTCATCAGCCCGCTCGTGCTGACCTCGGGGGGTCCGGGCTTCGCGACGACCGTGCCCGCCCTGCTGATGTACTTCACGGCCACGCGGGACGGCGAGTACGGCTACGCGATGGCGATTGCCGTGCTGCTGATGATCCTCGTCGTCGCGCTGACGGGCCTCTCGCGCTGGCTCAGCCGGGGGTCGAGATGACCGCCGGGCCGCGCCGCGTGGGCCTCACGCCGGGCGAGATCGTCCGTCAGGCGGTGCTCGTCCTCTTCGGGCTGCTCGCCCTCTTCCCGCTGTACTTCAGCCTCGTCAACTCCTTCAAGGACCGGGTGCAGTACGCGGAGAACCTGCTCAACATCCCGTCCACCCTCCACCCTGAGAATTACGCGGTGGCCTGGGCGCAGATTCAGGGCCCGCTGCTGAACTCGGTGATCGTGACGGTCACGAGCGTGCTGGCGACGCTGGTGCTCGCTTCCCTGAGCGCCTACGCCTTCGCGCTGATGGACTTCCCGGGGCGGCACCTGCTGTTCGGGATCACCTTCGCCCTCTTGCTCGTGCCGGAGTTCCTGACGCTGATCCCGCTGTACGTGCAGATTCGCAACCTGACGCTGCCGAGCAACTACCTGGCGATCATCCTGCCGACCATCGCCGCCGGGCAACCTTTCGCCATCCTGGTGCTGCGGGCGGCCTTCGAGGCGATCCCCAAGGACATGTTGGAGGCCGCGCGGCTCGACGGGGCCGGTCACCTGCAACTCTTGCGCCGGATCGTGCTGCCGATCAGCCTGCCCATCCTGATCTCCGTGGCGATCATCCGCCTGATCCCGGTGTGGAACGAGTACCTGCTGCCCTCGCTCGTCCTCGACGAGGCGCACCGCACCCTGCCCGTCGCGCTGGTGAATTTCCAGGGAGGCGGGGCCGCCACCGCCGTCACGCCGAACTACGGGGCGCTGATGGCCTCCTACGTGCTCTCGGCGGTGCCGCTGCTCGTGCTCTTCGCCTTCCTGATGCGCTACTACATCCAGGGCGTGACGAGCGGCGGGGTGAAGGGGTAACGCCGTGCACCACAGGAAAAGGGCCCGGCATTCCACCGGGCCCCTTTCGCTGTCTGTTTTGCTGGACGGATTTAGCTTCCCGGCAGCGCCTTGGCCTCTTCGAGATGGCGCGCCACGGCGGGCTGGATCTTCGCCGCGTAGGCGCCAACCTGCTGGTCTTTGCTCAGGGGGCGGTAGGTCTCGATCAGGTCGAGGGTCATCTGGTGCCCGTTGACCTGCACGTTCTTGTAGGCCGCGTCGAAGGCCGCGCCCGAGAGCGTGGTCAGGCGGTTGTACAGCAGGCGCTGATCCGCGCCCGGCTTGTCGGCGATACGCACGCCCTTGGCGTTGGCGAGGGCCCGCAGCTCGGCCTGGGCGCGGGTGTGCTCGGTGATCATCTGCTGGGCGTAGGCGCGCACGTTCTGGTTCGTGCTCTTTTGCAGGGCGAGCTGCGAGGTCGTGATCTCCGTGAGGTTGCTCATGCTCGCCACTTCCATGAACAGCACGTCGGTGTCGTTCGAGACCTGCGCGGTGGTCACGGGCCCGACGGGCTGCCCCTGGGCGCCCCCGGCGAGCGCAGCGGGAATGACGAGACTCAAGGCGGTGGCGGCAGTCAGAAGACGTTTATGCATGGTGGACCCTCCGTTGTTGGACTCCCCCACAGCTTGGCAGAGCGGAGCCCACCGTCCATCCGCCCCGCCTTCATCCAGCCGTGACGCCTTCCAAAGACAGCCTTGAGCCCTTTGAGCGGCGTATGAAAAGCTACGGTGGGGACTCGGGTTTCGTTGTGACAAGCCGACCTTATAGAAGAGCTTCTATCAGTTGCCTCCTCTCTTTCTTTGTGAGCTGAATCAATTTCTTTGTCAGCTCCTGAAGAGGTCTTGGGGAAAACGCCACACGAGTTGAGGCTCGCTTCCCCATGCTGGGGCGCATGAAACCCATTTCCCCGCGTCTGCACGGCATCATCGATTACGTCGCCTGCGGCACGATGGTCGCCGCGCCCTCGCTGCTGGGGCTGAACGGCACCGCCCGCACCGCGTCGTACGCCTTCGCGGGCACGTACTTCGTGATCAGCGCCCTGACCGACTATCCTCCCGCCCTGAGCCGGATGATTCCCTTCCCCCTCCACGGCAAGATCGAGCTGTCGAGCGTGCCCGCGCTGGCGGCCCTGCCCTTCCTGGTGAGTGCCCTGAAGGGGTCCAAGGAGCGCGCGTACTTCCTGGGGCTGGCGGGCGTCGTGGTGGGCACCTACAGCCTCACCGACTGGGAGGCGAATCCGGACGCCTGACAAGACGGGAAAGGAGAGCAGGAGGCCGCGGCGAATGCGGCCTCCTGCTCTCCCGGGTTCTGGCGCGTCAGTCCTTCAGCCGGTACACCCGCACGTAGTCGAAGCGGGTGGTGAAGCCCGCCCCACCCATCGAGACGAGGCCGATCTTCGCCTGCCCGAGGGAGTGGGTCCAGGTGCCGCCGCGTGTCCAGTTCACCCCGTCGCGGCTGGAGTAGCCCGTGTAGGTCTCCTCGTTGCCCCTGGCCCGGCGCACGACCCGCAGCCAGGTATCGCGGCCCGGCGAGGCGAGGACCGTGTTGCCGTAACGGGGGTAACCCGCCGGGGCCTCCGCGGCGGAGACCTCCTTGGCGAACTCGATCTGACGGGTGTTGAAGTTGGAGAACACGGCGACCTTGAGGTAGCGGTTGTCGTCCCCGTACACGACGAGGCCGCCCTGCGAGTAGTTGAAACAGCAGCCCGAGTCGGGGAGATTGATATTGAGCTTGACCTCGACGGCGTAGTTCCCCGCGGGCGCGTCCTCGGTCAGCACGGACGCGTTGTTGCTGTCCACGAAAAGGTCGGCGGACTGCGTGTCGAAGCGGAAGGTGCCGCTTTCCAGTCCGGCGACGCCCTCGGCAGGCGGGCGCACCCACGTCCAGCGGGGGGCGAGGGTGGCCTCGGTGAACTCGTCGCTGTAGGCGTCGAGCCTCTCGCCCAAGGCGTCGTTCGCGACCACGGGCGAGGCGGGCGCGGTCTTCTCGCCGGGCCGGGCGGCGGGGGCAGGCTGGGGGGTGTCGGACGCCCAGGCTCCGCCCCGCACGGTGGGCCAGCCGTCCACCCAGTCCACGGGATCGAGGAGCATCGGGCGCTTGTTGATGTTCCGCGTCACGTCGATGTAGGGGTCGAAGCGGTCGATGGCGTGGTAGGCGGTCCAGTCGCGCCCGGCGGCGTCCTGGAAGACGACGTTGTGGCCGGGGCCGACCCAGCGGTTGCCGTTCATGCTGAGCACGGGGGTGCCGCCCACGCGGGGGTCCAGCAGCGACACGCCGTCCTTGTCCACGAAGGGCCCCGTCGGGCTGGCCGAGCGGCCCACGAAGACGCTGTAACCCGTCAGCGGCCCGCCGCAGCAGTTCGTGGCGGAGGCCATCAGGTAGTAGAAGCCCTCGTGCCGCACGACCTGGGCGCCCTCGTAACGGTTGTCGAGGGCGACTTCCTTCTGGGTGGCCGGGTCGGTCCTCAGCCCGTCCGCGCTGAGCTGCCGCACCGAGATGCCGCCGAAGTAGCTCCCGTAGTACATCCAGCGGGTGCCGGAGGCGTCGGTCAGGACCTCGGGGTCGAACACCCAGCGCCGCCCGTTGGGGTCCGCGCCGGGTTGGGGGGCGGGTTGCGGCTCCACGACGGGCGCGCCGCTGTCCGTCCAGGGGCCGGTTGGCGTGGGCCCGGTCGCCACCCCGATGGCGCTGCCGCCCGCCTTGGTGTCCGACGCGGTGTAGTAGAGCAGGTACCTGTCCCCCTGCCTGACCACCTCGGGGGCCCACAATCCCGCGTCGTCCTTCACCCAGCTCGGCTTGGCCGTGAAGGCGTCGCCCACGTACGTCCAGTTCACGAGGTCGGTGGACTTCGCCATGCTGATGAGGTGGAAGATCAGGTTGCCGCCCACGTCGCGGTCGGTGGAGTTGTGCGGGTCGGTGGTGCAGTAGAGATACCAGTTGGAATCCGGGCCCCGCAGGATGTCGGGGTCGGCGCAGGACTCGACGCGGGTGCCGTCCGCCTTCGTGATGACGGGCGGGTTGGAGTAGGTGCGCCCCGTCTGGGGAGGCTGGAAACGGTCGCACCCCGACAGGAGCAGGGCGCCGAGAACGGAGGGGGCGAGCAGGGCGGAGCGCAATCGGGCGGGGCGCGTCATTCGAACCTCGGAGGGGAAAGCGTGAAGGGTCAGGAGTGGACCGACTCGGGCAGCGCGGACGGCACCCCGCCCTGCCACCGCAGCGGCGCGGCGTGGAGTTGCCGTTTGGTGCGTTCCTCGTTCCAGGCGTGGAAGATCAGGATGTCCTCGCCGCCGCCCTGGGTGACGCTGGCGTGGCCGGGGCCGCGCAGGTGCCCGGCGGTCCGCAGCACGTTCGCGCCGGGGCTGGGCTCCGTCCACGGGCCGAGCGGGTGGTCGGCGACCGCGTGCCCCACCCCGTAGCTCTCGTTCGTCCACGCGCCCCCCGAGTACAGCAGGTGATACCCGCCGCCCCGGTAGAGCACGAAGGGGCCTTCGAGCGTGTGCCAGTCGTACACGGCGCCGTACATCGTGCGCGCCCGCTGGTAGATCTGCCAGTCCCCGGTCGCGCGCAGGATCGTCTGCGTCCCCTCCAGCCGCGTCATGTCGTGCAGCTCGGCGGCGGCGAGCACGGTGCCGGGGCGGTCGGTCGTCAGGTCGTCGCGCGCGAAGAACAGCCACCACGAGCCGTCGGGCGCCTGGAAGGGGTGCGGGTCGATGGCGAAGGGCTCGTCCGGCGTCATGTTCACGCCGAGGTCGGTGAAGGGCCCGAGCGGATCATTCGAGGTCGCCACCCGCAGGTGGTGCCCCTTGTCCCCCTGCCCCACCGAGTAATACAGGTAGAAAGTGTCCCCGTTGCGCGCGACCTCGGGTGCCCAGTAGTCCTGCTCCTCCGGGGTCAGCGGCTCCAGCGCCCCCCCGTGCGAGGTCCAGTGAACGAGGTCGGTCGAGGACAGCACCTCGAAGGCCCGCACGCCCTCCCGCCCGTTGAGGCCGGTGCCGTACGCGTAGTACGTGCCGTCCACGAGGAGCACGAAGGGATCGGCGAAGTTGGCGGGATAGAGGGGGTCCTGGGGGAGGGGATCACGCATGGAGGGCCTTTCGCGGGAGAAGACGGTGGGGTTGAGGAGGAAGGCCGGAGGTCTGTTTGAGGGGACCTTCGTAGGAGACGGGAGGCGACTGGAGGGCGCTTGCGGTGCCTCTCTCCCGTCTCCCCACGAGGGGGGCACGGGACGCCGCAAGCCGCCACCGAGCGACACGGCCCGTCAACTCGGCCCGTCAACTCCCCTGACCTCAGGGTGTCGGCCTCGCCTGCGGGGTCACGGTCGGGCCACTCACCCGTACTTTGCCGCCGCCGAAGGTCACCCGGTCGAGGTACAGGCTGCGGTAGCCCACGTCGTCCCCGATGCGCCCCGCCGTCCAGGCGTGGTAGGCGAGCCAGGTGCGCCCCGCCCCGTCGGTGATGACCGTCTGGTGCCCCGGCCCGGCGACCGTGCCCTTGCTCACGAGGATGGGGTTCTCGGGCGCCTTGCGGTAGGGCCCGGTGACCCGGGAGGCGGTCGCGTAGCCCACCGCGTACAGGTCGCTGTTGAAGGGGCCCGCCGAGTACAGCAGGTAGTACACGCCGCCCTCGCGGTGCAGGGTGGGCGCCTCGATCACGTTGCCCTCCCAGAGCTGGAAGTTCTGGATCAGGGCCGTCTCCTTGCCGGTGAGCCTCAGCCCGGTCGCGTCGAGGGGCTGGAGGTAGATGTTGGTGGCCTGGTTGCAGCAGTTGCCGTCGTTCTTCCACAGCAGGTAGACCTTGCCGTCCGCGTCCCGGAAGGGGCTGGCGTCGATGCTGCCTCCCTCGCCGAGCTGGCAGACGAGGGGGCCGCCCGGCGCGGGCTGGAAGGGCCCGGCGGGGACCGCCGAGGTCGCCGCGCCGATGCACTGGCGCCCGCTCTCCTCGTGCCACGCGGTGAAGTACAGGACGTACCTGTTGCCCACCCGCGCCACCTCGGGCGCCCAGGTGCGGCCCAGCTTGGCCCAGCCCGGCAGCGTGGGCATCACGTCGCCGCCCACCTCCCAGCGCACGAGGTCGCGGCTGACCGCGTGGGGCACGTTGGCGCTCGCGCTGTTCGTCGCGTAGGCGTGGTAGGTGTTCCCCACCTTCAGGATGAAGGGGTCGGGGAAGTTCTGGTCGAGAACCGGGTTCTGGAAGGTGCCCGCGGCAGCCGTGGCGGGCCGGGCCGCCGTGCCCCCAGCCCCCCCCGCGAGGGAGGAGGCCGGGGCGAGCACGGTGCCGAGCGTCAGGGCGAGGGCGAGGCGGGGAGCGGCCCTGAGCACGCTCACTCCTTCATTCCGGTGGTCGACAGACCCGCGATCAGGTAGCGCTGGGCGAGCAGGTAGGCGATCAGCACCGGAATCGAGGCGATGGCAGTCGAGGCCATCAGCTTGCCGTACTCGGTGACGTAGCGCTGCGAGAAGGTGTTCACGCCGACGGGCAGGGTGAGCTTGTCGAGATCGGTGATCACGAAGGTGGGCCAGATGAAGTTGTTCCACGAGCCCATGAAGGCGAAGACGGCCAGCGTCACGAGCGAGGGGATACTCAGCGGCAAGATCACGTGCCACAGCACCTGGAGGGAGTTCGCGCCGTCGAGCCGCGCGGCCTCCTCCAGTTCCTTGGGCAGCCCCATGAAAAACTGCCGCAGCAGAAAGACGCCGAACGCCCCCGCCAGCCCCGGCCAGATCAGCGAGTGGAAGGAGTTGATCCAGTCGAAGCGGATCATCATCAGGTACGACGGGATCAGGGTGATCACGCCCGGGATCATCAGCGAGCCGAGGATGAACCAGAAGATCGCGTCGCGGCCCGGGAACCGCATCCGCGCGAGGGGATAGGCCGTCAGGGCGCACAGGGCGACGTGAAGCACCGTGTAGACGGTCGCCACGAAAAAGGAGTTCCACATCCACCGGAGGATGTTGCCGTCCGGGGAAGTCAGCACCTCGCGGTAGTTCTCCAGGGTGGGGCGCGCCGGGAACCACTGGGTCGGCGTGGAGATCACGTCCGTCTCGGGCTTGATCGAGGTGGTGATCATCCAGTACATCGGCGCCAGGAAGAGCAGGGCGAGCAGGCACAGCAGCAAGAAGCGCGGCACGTCGCGCGGGCCACGGCGGGGCGGGGCGTCACGCGTGGTGGCGACCGCCGGAAGGTCGCGGGCGGGCGCGGCCATCTCAGGTTCCTTCCCGGGCGTCGCGCGCCATGATCCGGAACTGCAACACCGTGAAGATCAGCATGGCGAGCCCGAACATGAACGACATCGCGGCGGCGCTGGAGAACTGGTTGTTCGTAAAGGCCTCCTCGGTGATGTACTGGATGGCACTCTGGGTCGTGCGGTTGGGCCCGCCGTTGGTGATCACCAGGGTCTGCCCGAAGAGCTGGAAGCTCGCCAGCACCGTCGTCACGAACACGAAGAGGGTCACGGGCCCGAGCAGCGGCCAGGTGATGAAGCGGAACTTGGGCCACGCGGTCGCGCCGTCGATCTCGGCGGCCTCGTAGAGGCTCTGGGAGATGTTGCCGAGCGCGGCGAGGTAGAGCGTCATGTTGAAGCCGATGGTCCACCACAGCGTCCCGACGACGACCGGAATCCAGGCGAGCCCTTCGGAGGACAGGAAGGGCAGCGGCTGAAGGCCCAGCAGGTCGGTGCGCACCGCGTTCACGAGCCCGATCTGGTTGTCGAACATCCAGCGCCACAAGATGCCCATCACCGAGACGGTCAGGATGCCCGGCAGAAAGAACACCGCCCGGAAAAAGCTGCGCCCGAAGATGGGCCGGTAGAGCAGCAGCGCGAGCCCCAGCGACACGGCCACGAGCAGCGGCACGCTCAGGATGGTGAAAAAGCCCGTGTTGCGCATCGAGTTCCAGAAAAACTGCGCCTGCGGGGTGCTGAAATCGAAGAGGTTGCGGTAGTACTCCAGCCCCACGAAAGGCCGCGTCTCGGCGAGCAGGTCCCAGCGGTGCAGGCTCACCCAGAAGCCGTACCCGACCGGATACACCACGAAGACCAAGAACAGCAGCATGAAGGGCAGCAGATACAGGTACGGCGTCAGCCCGCTGTTCTCGAAGCTGCGCCGCCGCCGGGGCGGAACGTTCTCGCGCGGCAGGCTGAGGCTCATGCCCGCCCCCCCTGGGGGCCGGAGGCGAAGGGCCGCCGCGAATGCCGGGGAAGGGGGCATTCGCGGCGGGGGGCGCGGCGCGGGATAGGGAACGTCATCTCAGGCACCTTCTCTTTCTGGGTGAGGGCGGCGGGGCGGGTGGCCTCGGGGCGGGGCGCTCCTGGGGAGGTGAGGGGGTGAAGGGGCGCCGGTCACGGGCGCGTCCACTTCGGACGTGTGCCTCTCGTCCTCCGTTTGCATCCGTGACCGGCGTGGGGGTCTCTTCAGTCGGCCTGCCGCCTGACCGCTCCTACCGGGCCCTTACTGGAAGGACTTGCGGGCCTGCGTGATCTGCTTGTTGGCCTCGCTCACCCCGGCGTCGAGGGCGGCTTTCACGCTCTGCTTGCCGCTGTAGGCGTTCGCCCAGGCGTTGTCGAAGGGCCCGAGCACCTGGCCGCCCCAGGGGAAGCCGCTCGTGGCGTAGATGCTGCCGAGCTTGCTGAACACGCCCGCGATAGGCCGGCCCTCGAACTTCTTGTCGCGCGCGACGACGGGCGACACCGGCAGGCTGCCCGCCTCGGTCCACGCCAGGTTCTGGGCGGGCGCGGTCATCCAGTCCATGAACTCCAGCGAGGCCCGGCGCTTGTTGGCGTCGTACCCGGCGCGCTGGCGCGGGAGGGTCAGGTGGCTCGACCCGCCCCACGCGGCGTCTTTCTGATTGCCGATGCGCGGCACAAAGGCCACGCCGAAGTTCAGCTTCTGCTGCTCGAAGCGGTCGGTGTACCACTGCCCGCTGGGGAAGAAGCAGACCTTGCCCTGGCTGAAAGCCGCGAGTTCGGCCTCCTCGGTGCTGTTCGGGCGGGCCACGCCATGCTTTTGCACGAGGTCCACCAGGAACTGCACGGCCTCGACCGCCTGCGGGGAGTTGAAGTTGGCGTTGAGGTTTCGGTCCACGAGCGAGCCGCCGTTTTGCAAGATGGCGGCGTAGGCGAGTCGCGAGCCCACCCAGTTGTTGTACAGGCTCATGCCCCAGGTGCTGAGGTTCGCCTTGTTGAAGCCCGCCTGACCGGCCTTCTTGCCGCTCGTGTCGGTCGTGCACTGCTGGGCGGCCCGCAGGAGTTCGGCGCGGGTGGTGGGCACCTTGGTGACGCCCGACTTCTGCATCAGGTCCTTGTTGTAAAACATCACGTACGCGACCGACGAGATGGGCACCCCGTAGGACTTGCCCTCGTAGTTGGCCGTCTGGAACAGCGGCCCGTAGTAGCGCGCCTTGTCGATGCCCGCCGTGCGCAGCTCCGCGTCGGTCAGCGGCGACACGGCCCCGCGCGCGATGAAGTTGGTGATCTGGTCCTCGTTGATCACCACCACGTCGGGCGCCCGGCCCGAGGCGACGAGCGACGGGAGCTGCTGCCAGGTCGTGCCCCACGGCTGCGCCTGCCCCCGCACCTGGATGTTGGGGTGGGCGGCGTTGAACTGCTGAATCAGGCGCTCCATCACGGGCCGGTCGGCGCCGGTGAAGCCGTGCAGGAAGGTGAGCTGCACCCGGGGGCCGGTGTAGGCCGACTGGGTGGAGGACTGGGCCCCGGCGGCCCCCAGGGCGAGCAGGGCGAGCAGGGCAGTGCGGCGGGCGGCGGGAATGCGCTTCATGAGACCTCCAGGGTCAGGGAAGCCGCCCCGAAAAGGGGCAGCGTGGATGCGCGGGCTAGACAGCGGCAGTCGGGACAACGCCTCAGCGTTTATAGGAGGGGGTTTTCTTGCTGGCAGGGTACACCGCCCCCCGGAGGCCGTCAAATGTGCCCTCCCGCGCTTTGGTCCCGGGTGAAGGCCGTCTTTTTCTCCGCCTCCGCGGGTCGTGGCGGCTCCTTACGCCCCGGCTCACCTCGGGCGCCCGGGCGTGGCTTTCCGGCATGGCGCCCGCAAGCCGCGCCCAGACGCGGGGTTTCTGGAAAGACCAGTTGCCGGACGGGCCGGGACCCGGGGTCCGGGGCACGTAAGGCCGCGCGTCTGGGCTCCCAAGCCTGACGTGGGGATGAACACTTCTTTAATCATTGCCCGGGGCCACCGCAGAGATAAGGAGAGGCTCAAGGCGCCGCGACCGGAGAGGTTGACTCGCCGTTCCCGGGGCCCGTACGCTCCCGGCGCAGGGAAGGGAGGCCGCTATGGGAATGCTGGAGGGGAAGGTCGCTTTCGTCACCGGGGGTGCGAGCGGGATCGGGGCGGGGACGGCGCGGCGGTTCGCCGAGGAGGGGGCGCAGGTCATGATCGCGGACGTGCAGCCGCAGGAGGGCGCGCGCGTGCAGGGCGAGATCGTCGCCGCGGGGGGGCAGGCCGCCTACGTGGACTGCGACGTGAGCGACCCGCAGGCCGTGCGCGCGGCGGTCGAGGCCACCGTCTCGCAGTTCGGGGGGCTCGACGTCGTGTTCGCCAACGCGGGCATCAACGGGGTGTGGGCCCCCATCGACGAGCTCCAGCCGGAGGAGTGGGACCGCACCCTCGACATCAACCTCAAGGGCACGTACCTCACCGTGCATTTCGCGGTGCCGCACCTCAAGGCGCGGGGCGGCGGCAGCATCATCATCACGAGCAGCGTGAACGGCAACCGCACCTTCTCCAGCCCGGGCGCGAGCGCCTACAGCACCTCCAAGGCCGGGCAGGTCGCCTTCATGAAGATGATCGCCCTGGAGCTGGGGCGCCACGGGATTCGTTGCAACGCGGTGTGCCCGGGCCTGATCCACACGAACATCGAGGAGCGCACCGAGCACCGCAACACGGAAGAGATCGGCATCGAGGTCGAGCTGCCGCAGGGCAGCCCGGCGCTCAACGAGGGTGAGGGCGACCCCGTGGACGTGGCGGACACCTGCCTCTTCCTGGCCTCCAACCTCGGGCGGCACGTTTCGGGCGTGGAGATCTACGTGGACGGCGGGGCGTCGCTGCTGCGCTGAGCGCCGGAGGGTCAGGGCGGGGGTCCCGGGTCCACCTCGACCCGGTTGCGGCCCCCCCGTTTGGCCGTGTAGAGCAGGTCGTCGGCGCGGCGGAAGAGGGCTTGCGGGTCGTCGCCGGACCGCCACCCCGCCACCCCCAGGCTGAGGGTCACCCGGCCCACCCGGAAGTCGTGGGCCTCCACGGCGGCGCGCAGGCGCTCGGCGGCGCGGGCGGCGGCCCCCAGGTCGGCGCCCGGCAGCAGCCAGACGAACTCCTCGCCGCCCCAGCGGGCCAGCAGGTCGCCCGCGCGCAGCTCCCGCCGGGCGAGGGCCGCCAGCTCGCGCAGCACGCGGTCTCCCACCGGGTGGCCGTACGCGTCGTTCACCCGCTTGAAGGCGTCGAGGTCGAAGGCGATCAGGCTCAGCGGGTCGAGGTGGCGGGAGGCCTGCCCGGAGGCGGCGCCGAGGGCGTGGTCGAAGGCGCGGCGGTTGAGCAGCCCCGTCAGGTCGTCCACGTGGGCGAAGCGTTCCAGCACGCCGCGTTCTTGCTCCAGCCGCGCCTGGCGCATGTACACCACCGTGAGCACCTGGAGCAGGAGGTAAAAGGACCCCACCACGAGCGCGTGGAGAACGAGCAGGTTCACCACCCCGCCGGGGGTCGCCAGCCCCGAGAAGACCGCCTGGACGCCCGCCGCCGCCTTGAGGCCCAGGCTGAGCACGCCCACCCCCAGGGCGAGGCGCTGCGACCACGGCGACGGGAAGACCAGCCACGAGCACACCATCATGACCAGCGGCAGGTAGATGTGGCGGGCCGTCACGAGGTAGGCGGTGTCCTCCACGCTCAGGCCCGGCGGCAGGAGCTGGAAGCCCAGCGCGTCGAAGGCGAGGGCCACCCCCGTCGCCCCGAAAAAGGTCAGCCGGATCACCCGCAGCCGCGAGCGCCGGAAGACGAGCATCCCGAAAAAACCCAGCAGGAACACCAGCCCGAACACCAGATTCAGCCAAGCGCTCAGGGGATGCGGCCCCCACTCCAGCGCGGCGCGCATGAGTTCCGCCGATCCCACGACGGGCAGGATGCGCCCGATCACCCGTTCGAGCGCGCGGACGTACTCGTCGGTGAAGATGGAGGGAAGGGGGGCGGGGGGTCGCGTCATGGCGTCGGGGTGACGCGCAGGCACGGCGTCTTTTCACCCGCAGTATCGGCCACGCCGGTAACAACACTCTGACGCCGGGCGCCGGCGCGGGCCTTTATCCGGGCCGCCGCCGGGGGACCTCCCCTCCCCCCACCCACTCGGTCTGCCCGGCCTCGTCCGGGGGCGGCCCACCCTCCTCCCGGCGCAGCAGGACGTGCCGGGTGGGCCGCGCGGGGGTGATCCCGGCCTCCCGCAGCGCGGGCACGATGGCCTCCAGCACCTCGTCCTGGGCGAGAATCGCCTCGCGGCGCACGGGGGGCTCGATCCAGAACCTCACCTCCAGGTTCACGCCGAGGTCGTCGTAGGTGCGCACGACGACCCGGGGGGCGGGGTCTTTCAGCACGTCCCTCAGCCCGGCGACGGCCTCCAGAATGATCCGTTTGACCGTGGCGAGGTCCTCGTCGAACCCCACCGTGAGGCCCACGTCGAGGCGCCGCCGCTCGTAGGCGGTGTTCACGACCACCCGGTTGGTGAACAGCTCGCTGTTGGGAATCACGATCTGGCGGTTGTCGTAGGTGCGGATCAAGGTGGCGCGAACCTGGATGTCCTCCACCGTGCCCTCGTGGTCGCCGCTCACGATCTGGTCGCCGATGCGGAAAGGGCGGGTCAGGAGGATCAGCAACCCCGCGAGCAGGTTCTGGAAGATGTCCTTGAAGGCAAATCCTATGGCGATGCCGCTCACGCCGAGCGCCCCGAAGAGAGACGCCGCGTTGAGTTCGGGGATGATGATCGTCAGGGCCACCAGCCCCCCGAGGGCGAGCACCGCCCACGAGGCGAGCCGCGAGAACACGAGCGCCGTGCCCGGCTGGTGCCCCGCCCGCTCGGTGAGGGAGTGGACGGCGCGGCGGGCCAACCCGGCGGCGAACAGGAACAGCGCGAAGACACCCACCCCGATCGACAGGTTCGGGATGGCGGCGATCAGGCTCTGGAGCATCCCCTGAAGCCGGGTCCAGGCGGCCTCGATGTTCAGGTGCATGTCCCCACCCTAAGCGTTTTCGCTGGCCCCGCCTCCGGGATCAGGCGGGCGGGTATCTTGAGCCTCCCATGCCGAGCCCCCCTCTCCCCTCCCCCGCCGACCCCCACCCGCGGCGGCGCCTCCCCGTCCTCGACTCCGAGATCGCTTTCGTGGACACGGGCGGCGACCTCCCCCCGGTCGTCTTCCTGCACGGCAACCCCACCTCGTCGTACCTGTGGCGCAGCGTCCTGCCCGAGGTCGAGCCGCTCGGGCGCTGCCTCGCCCCCGACCTGATCGGGATGGGGGAGTCGGGGAAGGCGCCAGGCGGGAGCTACACCATCGCGGATCACGCCCGCTACCTCGACGCGTGGCTGGGCGCACTCGACCTGCGACAGGTCACGCTCGTGCTCCACGACTGGGGCGGGGCGCTGGGGTTTGACTGGGCGCGGCGGCATCCGGAGCGGGTGGCCCGGCTCGCGTACATGGAGACCATCGTGACGCCGCTGGGCTGGGACGACTGGGACCCGGGCGGGCGGGGCATCTTCCGGGCGATGCGCGGCCCCGGCGGGGAGGAGATCATCCTCCAGAAAAACGTCTTCGTCGAGCGGATTTTGCCCTCGTCGGTGATCCGCCCCCTCGGCGAGGAGGAGCTGGAGGCCTACCGCGCCCCCTTCCGCGAGCCCGGCGAGGCGAGGCGGCCCATGCTCACCTTTCCCCGGCAACTGCCCATCGAGGGCGTGCCGGAGGACGTGGTGGCCCGGGTGGAGGCTTACGGCGCGTGGCTGAGCGTCAGCCCGGTGCCCAAGCTCTTCGTCAACGCCGAGCCCGGCTCCATCCTCGTCGGGCGCCAGCGCGAGTTCTGCCGCTCGTGGCCGAATCAGCGGGAGGTGACGGTGGCGGGGCGGCACTTCCTCCAGGAGGACTCGCCGCAGGAGATCGGGCGGGCGGTGGCGGCCTTCATCCGGGAGACGCCGTTGGGGTAGCGGGAGGCGGAGGGCCTTCGGCCTCCCGCAGCCCCCTCAACTGCCCAGCGCCCGCCCCGCCGCGCCGAGCAGGGCCGCCGCGTGGGCCGTCCGGCCCGGTCTCCCCTTGGCGGCGAGGCGGGCCGCCTTGCGCAGACAGGCCAGCGCCTCGTAGAAGGGCAGGGCGCGCCGGGCGGCGGGGACGGCTTCCAGGTAACGGCACGTGAAGGCCTGCGCCTCCTCGGCCACCGGTCCGGCGAGGGCCGGGTCACGGGCCGCGAGGTGGCGCAGCGACCCCAGGAAGCGCCCGGCGTCCTGGGCAGGGTCCCCGACGCCCCAGGAGTCCCAGTCGATCACGGTGGTCCGGGCCGGGGTCAGGAAGACGTGGGAGGCGACGAAATCGCCGTGGATCAGGTGCGGCGGGGGCGGCCACACGGGCTGCGCCGCTTCCAGGCGGGCGAGGAGGCGCCGCCCGGTGTCCCGGAGGGGGGGAGCGTGCTCGCCGAGCGCCGCCGCCCAGCGCCGGGCCTGGGGCAGGGGGTCGCGCATCCGGTAGGCGGAGGGCAGAGGCGCGCCGGGGCCGTGCAGGGCGGCGAGCCACCCCGCCGCCCGCTCCCCCACCCCGGGCTCGCCCCGCCGCAGGAGGTCGCGGGCGGGCACGCCGGGCGCTTCCTCCACGAGCAGCAGGCGCCACCCGGGCGCGTAAACGAGGGGCGCCGGGACCCCGAGGGGCCCCCCCAGCCCGCCCCGGCGCAGGGCGGCGAGGGTGCGGGCGACGTCGGGGCGCTCGCGGGCGTACACCTTGGCGACGAGGGGCCGCTCCCCTCCCTCCGAGCGGGCCGCGAGGCGCAGGGTCCAGCGGCTTCCCGCGTGCTCGCGCAACGGGGTGACCTCCCGGACCTGCACCCCCCCCAGGAGGGGCCCCAGCAGCTCGGTCGCCGTCTGCGGGTGGGCGAGGCGGCGCACCACGGGCGGGGCCGCCTCCCAGTCGGGGGACCAGCCGGGCGGCAGGCGGGGGGGCGGGCTCACCCCCTCACCTGCCCGGCAAGGGACTCAGGACCCTTCGGAGCCAGACGCCTGTTCCCCGGAGGGCTGGCCGCCCTGCCGACCCTGGCTGCCCGGTCGGCGACCTGAGCCGCTCTGGGTGCCCTGGCCGCCTGGACCGCTCGGCCCGTCCTGGCTGGCCTGCCCCGCCTGGCCGCCGGGGGGGCCGCTCTGCCCGCCGCCCGCCGCTTCGACACCCGGCGTGATCTCCAGGCGTTCCTCGGGCTGGGGGGTCTCCCAGCGGACTTCGAGCTTCAAGACGCTCTCGCCGCCCTCCTCCCCGGCCTCGAGCTTGAGTTCGGCGCGTTCGCCCACCCGCAGGGCGGCGAGTTCCTGGCCGCGGCGGATGGTGACGCCGCCCGCGCGCAGGGCCTGGGCGAGCGTTTCGAGGTGGGTGGCGGCCTCCCCCACCTCCAGGGTGGCGCGGGCGCGGACCATCCGGCCTCCCGTCTCGCCCTCGCGTTCGCTGCGTTCTTTTTGGCTGCGGTGTGACATGATCTTCTCCTTTGCTGAAAGAGGGCTTACCCCTCCCACTCGTCCGCGCTCTGCCCCGCCCGGCGGCGGACGAGGAGGTCGAGGAGATGGGCGTCGAGCGGCGCGGGCTGCTCCAGGTCCCGGAACCACGCCGCGAGTTCGCGCACGGCCCCGGGCACGTCGTCCGGGGGCGCGCCCCCCCGACACGCCCGCGCCACCCCGTCGGCGATCCCCCGCAGGGCGGCCCGCTTGAGCCGGGCGCGGGTGCGGGGCGGCAGGGGCGGCGCCCCCAGGCTGAGTTCGGGCGTGTCCCGCGGGCGCACCACGACGACGCGCCCCCCCCGGCCCTCCTCCCGCAATCCCGCCGCCGAGCCGCCCACCCCGTTCCAGAGGTCCTCGAGAACGTGGATGGAACGTGGGCGCAGGAAGCAGACCTCCCCGGTCCGCAGCGTGCCCCCCACCTCCCACCCCGGCGGCGGGGGCCAGGACGGCGCGAGGCCCAGGGGCGCGGGCGGGGCCACGTCGAGGTCCGCGAGGAAGCCGCGCTTGGCCGCCCCGTTGGGGTCTGCGTGCCGCCGCCGCAGGACGAGGTAGTGGCCGCGCACCGGGCGGTCGGGGTAGAGCCGTTGCAGACAGTCCTGGATGCTGCCGTGGATGCCCACGTCCACCACCGTGAGGGGGTGCCGCCCCGACACGCCGCGGCGGTGCAGGTAGCGGTCGAGGAGCCGGGCCTGGGCCGCGTCCGTCGCCGCGGCCTGCGCGAGCGGGCGCGAGACGTACGCCAGGGTCACCCGGCGCGGGTGCACGCCCCGGAAGCGGCGCGGCGCCGCGCGCAGCAGGGTCTGGGCCGCCACGAAGGGCGCGATTCCGTCCCGCCCGAGGCACAGGGCCACCCCGCGCGGCTGCCCGGCGAGGTCGTCCAGCCACCCGGCGGCGAACGTGGCAAGCGCGGGGGCATAGCGGTCCCGGCTCACCTCGTAAAGCCGCCGCACATACCGTTCGCTCCATTCCTGCATCCGCCGCTCCTCCCTGGACTCCCAAGCTGACCAAAAGCTGACAGGGCCAGCCTACCCCGTCCAGCGCGTGCAAGCGTTGACCTTCGGTGGGAAGCGCCTGTAGCCGCCGTGAAGTTCATGTGAAGGTCACTCGGGAAAAGTTGTAACAGCTTCCAAGCAAACGCCCCCTCCGGGGAAGGGGCGCCCTCTCCCCGGAGGGTCTGGGGTCGTCAGGTAAGGCGGGGACGGGGGTCTCGCCCGGAGAGGACGGCGCGGGCCTTCCGGTCACGTGGCGTCCCCTCGTGGAGGGTCTGGAGGTGATCGCGGGCGAGGGCGAGTCGAAAGCTCGACGTTGATGGTCGGCCTCTGGCTCTGTGGGATGCGGCGAGAGGTCCCCGCCGCTCAGGGACCTCTCGCCGTGTCCCGGGGCCTACCCCTGGGCGCGGCCCTCCTCCCGGACAGGGAGGGCGACGTCGCAGAAGGGGTCGCCCTCCCCCACCGCGCTCTCCGGGACGAAGTACACCTCGCGGGGGGAGGCCGACCCGCGCAGGCCCTGCGCCTGGGCGTGCCCGAACACCGCGTCGTACGCCTCCAGGATGCCGGGAAATTCGCACTGGGCCTTGGTGACCGTGGTGTAAACCTCCTGGTGGGCGGGTTCGAGGCGGATGCGCAACTCGCCCCGCGGTTCGAGAACACCATCGAAGGGGACGCAGACCTCGACGGGGCCGTCGTTTTCCTCGTCCACCCGCCCGTGGTAGATCACGAAGGAGCGCTCGCCCGCGCGCAGGCCCGAGGCGGCGAGGGCCCCGTACAGGTCGCGGTGGGCCGCGTCCAGAAAAGCGGGCAGCTCGCCGACGAGCAGGGAACGCTGCCGGGTGAGGACCTTTTGCTCGGGGACGTCTCGGATGTGGACCTCGTACATGGTGTCTCCCTTCCCGGAGAGGAACGTCTCCAGGTAATGAACGAGCCGCCGCTTTGTCACCGCCTCGCGCTCCACCTCGCGCCAGTACGCCCCGATCACCCGCGCCGCCTCGGGCCCCGGCAGGTCGAGCACACCCGCGACGCGCGCCAGGGGCATGCCGAGCTGCCGCAGCAGGGCGATGAGGTGGGCGCGCGGAAGCTGGGCGGCGGTGTAGGAGCGGTAGCCGCTCGCGGGGCCCACGTGGTCGGGCGAGAGCAGCCCCAGCGCGTCGTAGAGCCGCAGCGCCTTGACGGTCAGCCGCGCCTCGCGGGCGAAGGCCCCGATGGAGAGCCGCTCATGGGTCGGCGCCTCGTTCATGTCCGGCAGTGTCGGGTCTGCCCCTTGGGGAGAGTCAAGTGGGGGACGTACGTGGACCGCCTCTCGTTTCGGGGGGCTCCCGGCAGGCATGATGGGGCCAGGACCCGCCCGCACGGGTGGCCCCGGACAGGACCCCATGACCCAGACCCAGGACCAACGCGAGCCCCGAGCCGCCGACCAGACCACGCCCGAAGCCCAGGCCAGCACCGACCAGACCCGCACCTCCCGCCGCCGACGCGGAGGTCGGGGGCGCGGCACGCCGGACCCGGGGCCGAGTTCCGCCCAGCCCCGTCCCGAGGAGGGGCAGGCGCCCAGCCGGGCGGAGGCTCCCTCCTGGCAGGCGCTGCTGGGGGACCGCACCCCCACCCCCGTGCAGGCGCAGGCGATCCCCGTGCTGCTGGAGGGGCGGGACGTGATCACCACGGCGCGGACCGGAAGCGGCAAGACGCTGGCCTTCCTGATCCCCGCCGCCGCCCGCGGCATCGGCACCACCCCCACGCGCGGGCTGAGGCCCGAGGTGCTCGTCATCACGCCCACCCGCGAACTCGCCGTGCAGATCCGGGACGTGGCGCGCGAACTCGGCATGCCCGCCGGGCGCATCACCGGGGGCATCACCCCGGGGGCGACCCGCGCCGAGGCGAGCGGCAAGGGCCTGATCGTGGGCACGCCGGGCCGCCTCAAGGACCTGATCACCCGGGGCGAACTGAACCTCGCCGGGCTGCGCTACGCCGTGCTCGACGAGGCGGACGAGCTGCTCTCGCTGGGCTTTCTCAAGGACGTGGGCGACATCCTGGGGGCGGCGCAGACGGCGGTGGGGGGGCGGACCCTCCAGATCGCGATGGCGTCGGCGACCTTCCCGGCGGCGATCCGCGAGGTGGCCGAGCGCTTCATGCACGGGCCCGCGCGCATCGACGTGGCCCCCGCGCGCCCGGCAGGCGACTTGCAGCGCAGCGGCGACGTGCTCGGCGGGGCGACCGGGGCCACCCACCTCCTGATCCACACGACGCGGGCGGACCTGCTGGAGATCGCGGCCCGCAAGACGCGCGAGGCCCTGCGCGAGCCCGGCGGCTGCGTGGTGATCTTTTGCCGCACGAAGGCGCTCGTCAAGCGCCGGGCGGAGCGGCTCGCCGACCTCCTGCCCGGCGAGATCGTCAGCCCCCTCCAGGGCAACATGGACCAGAAAAAGCGCGAGCACACCATGAAAGAGCTGCGCGAGGGCCGGTCGCGCGTCCTCGTCGCCACCGACATCGCCGGGCGCGGCATCGACCTCCCCGAGGTCCGGCTCGTCTTGCACCTCGACGTGGCCTCCACCGCCGAGGACCACGTTCACCGCTCGGGCCGCACCGCCCGAGCCGGGAGGCCGGGGGTCAACCTCGTCATGCTCATTCCCGAGCAGCGCGGCCTGTGGCAGAGCGTGCGCCGGGGCCTGCCCGCCGCCCTCCAGCCCCCCCTCACCCCGGAGGAAGGCCAGATCGACCGCGACATCCAGGAAAAGCAGGGCCGCGGCTCGGGCAACGGGGTCGAAGACCGGGGCCAGGGGCGCGGCGGCTCGGGCCGCAATGGGGCAGGTCCTCAAGGCCAGAACCGGGCCGCTCCCCGGCAGGAGGGGCAGGGCGGGCGGCAGCAGGACCGGCAGCCCCGGGCTCAGCGCGAGACCTCGCAGGCTGCCGGGGTCGGCGGGGGCCGGGTGGGGCCGCAGCGTCCCCGGGGCCGGGGCGGGCGGCGGTAGGCAAGGGGGAGGCGGCCTTTACCCGACTCTCAGCTGGCCGAGGCCGAGCGGGCGATGACCGAGCACCTCGCCCGCATCCCCTCCGACCAGGCGGACGTCGTGTCCGCCGAGGAGGCGGGGTGACGCTGGGCCCGGCTCGGCGGGGCTAGGCCCGGCGCGTGTGGCGGGTGGGCACGTCGGGCTGGGCATACGCGTCCTGGCGCGGTCCCATCTCCACGGAGGGGCTGCCCCGTCGGTTGGAGCTGACCGGCCTGTAGGAAAGTTGTGATCAGCCCCCCGTCAGACTGCGCCGCATGACCGACCCCCTCACCCAGGCTCAGGCCGACGCGGAGCAGGTCCGCCTCGTGCGGGAGGCGCTGGCCCGGCGCAGGGCCAGCCCCGCCGGGGAGGCCTCCCCTCCGGTGCTGCGCTTTTTCCCCGGCGGCCCGCGCCCCACCCTCGCCGAGGCGGGTGGGGTGCCCCAGGGGGCCCCGGTGCCCTCCGTCACAACCCGGCCCGAACCCCGGGAACTGGGGCTCGCCGTTCTCCAGCTCGGCGAGGGACGCGGGGGGCCTGCAACCGACGTCCCCCTGACCCTCCGCTAGGATCGGCCCATCGCCTCCGCCCCCTCCGTCTCCAGCAGGCGCAGGAAGGCGGCGACGACCCCGGGGTCGAACTGGCGACCCGCCTGGGCCCGGAGTTCTTCCAGGGCCTCGTCCGCCGTCCAGGCCCGCTTGTAGGGCCGCTCGCTCATCAGGGCGTCGTACACGTCGACCACGGTGAAGATTCGCGCGAGGAGGGGGATGTGCCCCCCGCCCAGGCCGTGCGGGTAGCCCGAGCCGTCCCAGCGCTCGTGGTGGGCGCGGATCAGGTCGAGGGCGGGGCCGGGGATGAAGCCCAGCGCGGCGGCGAAGCGTTCGCCCTCCTGGGGGTGGGCGCGCATCGCCTCCCACTCCGCCGCGTCGAGGGGACCGGGCTTGAGCAACACCGTGTCGGGGACCTTGAGCTTGCCCAGGTCGTGGAGGTAGGCCCCCAGCCGCAGCGCCTCCAGGGCCGGGTGGTCCAGGCCCAGGGCCTCGCCGAGGCGGGAAGACCACGCGGTCACCCGGTCGGTGTGGCCCTTGGTCTCACGGTCGCGGGCCTCCAGCGCGAGCCCCAGGGCGCGCACCGCCGCCTCGCGCGCCCGGGTGGCCTCCTCCTCGGCGCGCTTTTGATCCTCGATGTCGGTGCAGGTGCCCACCCAGGCGATGTTGCGGCCCGCGTCATCCGCCACCCGCACCCCCCGCACCAGAAACCAGCGGTGTACCCCGTCCTGGCGGCGCAGGCGATATTCGATCTCGTAGTTCTCCTCGTGGTCGACGGCCCGTCTCCAGACGGTCAGGGTCCTCGCCTCGTCGTCGGGGTGCAGCGCCTCCTCGAAACCGAAGCCGCGGCTGCCCCCGAGCAGCCCGGTGTACTCGGTCCAGGCGCGGTTCACATGCTTCCAGGCCCCCGCCGCGTTCGCCGTCCAGAGCATCACCGGCATGGCGTCGAGCAGGTGGCGGTACCCGTCTTCCGGCTGGAGGGGCAGGACGTAGGCGGCGCGGTGGGCGTCGGGGGGCATGAGAAAGAGAGTAGAAGAAGCCCCGCCCCCCCACCATGTCTCCACCCTCAAGGGTTGCCGAGGAATTAAGGCGGAGCTGTGGGGAACCCGTCCTCAGCCCCCCCGGAGCCCGGCACGGCGCCGCTTGTCCGCGTACATCCGCTCGTCGGCGAGGCGCAGGGCCGCCTTCGCCCCCCGGGCCTCTCCCGGCCACAGCGCCACCCCGAAGGAGGCGCCCACCTCCCGGAAGCCCGCCGCGCGCGAGGCCGCGACCGCCGCGTCCACCCCCTCCAACACGGCGGCCTGGGCACACTCGGCGTCCGTCACCCCTTCGAGCAGCAGCACGAACTCGTCCCCGCCGAGGCGGAAGAGGGTCCCCCCGGGCGGCAGCTCCGCCGCAAGCGCCCCGGCGAAGAGGCGCAGCAGCACGTCGCCCCGGGCGTGGCCCTCGCGGTCGTTGATTCCCTTGAAGCCGTCGAGGTCGAGCACCGCCAGGGCGCGCGGCGGCCCGGCCTCCTCCAGCGCGGCGTCGAGGGCGCGGCGGTTGCCCAGCCCGGTCAGGGCGTCGCGCCGGGCCTCCTGAAGCATCCGCCCCTCGCGCTCCTGGCGCAGCAGCGCCCCCGCGACCGTTCGGGACGTGACCCCGAAGAGGTCCCGGTCCGCCCGGCTCCAGGGCCGCGGGGTGAGTCGGGCCGCCACGAGCAGGTACCGGGTGCCCCCCAGCGACCCCAGCGGGGCCAGAACCGCCCCCGGCACGCCGCCGGGAGTCGGCCCGATTTCCGCAGGTGCCCCGTGCGACGCCTGGGAAGCCCGTGGAGGCCCCTCGAAGAAGGTGGGCGCCTCCCAGGCCGCGCCGCGACCGAGCCGGGCCTTCACGGCCCTCCTGAGCGCCTCGGGGGGAGCGGGCATCTCCCCGCTCGTTCCGGGGGGGTGCCAGGCCGTCTCGACCCCGAGGCGTCCTTCCTCCTCGCGCACCAGCCCGGCCCAGTCGAGGGGGCAGACGCAGGCGAGGAGGGCGACGGCGGACTTCACGAGGGCGTCCGGGTCGAGGTCGAGGTCGGCGAGGGCGGAGACGGCGGCGAGGGTCTCGGCGTGGGCGGTGGCGCGGCGCAGCTCGTCCACGAGCCGCTGGCGGGTGGCGGCCTCGCGCTCGGCCTCCAGGCGAGCGCGGCGCAGCTCCAGCTCGTCCACGGCGAGGGCGGCGAGGTTCACCAGGGCCTCGCGCTCGACCTGCGTGACCTCGGCGCGCGGCGCGTGGTCGAGCACGCATAGGGTGCCGACGTTGTGCCCGTCGGGCGTCTGGAGGGGCGCGCCCGCGTAGAAGCGGAAGCCGCCCGGCCCGGCGACGAGGGGATGCCCCGTGAAGCGGGGGTCGAGCGCGAGGTCGAGGGAGACGAGAACCCCGTTTTGCTCGATGGTGCGGGCGCAAAAGGAGAGCTGACGGTCGAGCCGCCGCAGGTCCACCCCCACGCACGCCTTGCTCCACGAGCTGTCCGCCGTCACGATGTTCACGAGCGCGACCGGCACGCGGAAAAACTGCGCGGCGAGCTGGGCCAGCCGCTCGAAGGCCGTCTCGGGCAGGGGATCGAGGATGGCGTAGCGCGCGACCGCCTCCAGGCGCGCGAGTTCTTCTTCGGCAGGGAGCGACGCGACCATGTGGGGTCAGGGTAGGGGGCTCTTCGCCGCAGAAGTCTTACAGGAGGGACAGGTCAGGAGGCTTTCTTCTCAGCTCAGGCCCGGCTGACTCTGAGACGGCCCTTGACGGCCCGCCGGGACCCGTTGCGGACTTCGGGTGTCTCGGAAACTCACCTGAGCCTTCTCGTGGCTCCCAGCGCCTGTGAGGGCTGTTCGGCTACCGGGGGGGCTCCTGCGAGGCTCGGCACACCGTTTCCGCCCCCTGAACCCCGTCCGAATCCCACAGGTATGTCTCAGGCGGGCACCCTCAGACGGTCTTTGAGATCGTCGACGAATCCCTGGGCGTCCATCCGCGCCAGCCGCGCGTGCGCCTCCGTGAGAAGGACCGCACCGTCCAAGTCCCCCGTCGTGACGAGGTGACGCAGGGTGTCGAGTTCGGCGGCGGTGAACTTGCGGTGGTAGAGCAGGGAGACGCGCTTGGTGGTGAACGAGGCCGCCTCGGCGAGGTCCAGGCCGCGCAACTCCGCGGTCACGTCCACGCCGCTCTCCTCGGCGGCCTGGGGAGGGGTACGCTGCACCGCCGCCGTGGGCGCGGCCTCCAGCACCCGGCCCGAGGTAGGGTCGGGGTACTGGTCGGGGTGCCGAATCAGGTGGACGAGGGCGTGCGCGGGCGTCTTGCGAACCTTGAGGAGGCCCGCGCGGAGCAGGCGCTCGAACCGTTCGATCCGCGTCATCAGGACCGAGGTCGTGTACTGCCGGGTGAGCTGCCGGGCGATCCCATCCGCGACCCCGTGCGCCCGGAGACGGTGGAGCAGCGCCGGGCTGATCGGCGTGAACTCGGGCGAGAACTCGTAGCGCAACCGCTGTTTCTTACCGCGGCCATCCAGGGTCACGCTGCGCAGGTAGCCGCGCCGCAGCAGTTCCTCGTGCGGGCCCTCCAGCGCGCGGCGCACCACGTCCGGGCGCCCGTTGGGGAGCTTGCACTGGTCGGCCCACTCGATCAGCCCGACCTCGTACTCGTCGATCACCTCGTCGGGCCGCTCGGGGTTGTAGCGCATCGCGTCGAGCAGCCGGAAGATGATCCGGGTGCGGGGCCGCGACAGGGACTGCATGAACTCGATGTTCAGCGGCTTGGTGTACCCGCTGCGCAGGGACGCGACGAGCGGCTCGGCGAGGCGCAGCCGGAGCATACTGCGGTCGTCGAAACGGCCCGACTCGCCGTGGTGGGTGTATTCCAGCAGCTCGATGAAGTGGAACTTGGCGGTCGTCCAGCGCCGGTTGGGGTGGTCGCGCCACCCCCCGCTGATCTCGTACGAGGTCGTGTGCAGGCGGTCGAGACTTTCGGCGAGCATCGTCCGGTACCGCCCGTTGCGGTGAAATCCCGCCAGCCGCAGCAGGTCCGTTACCGCCAGGCTCATCTCCCCGTCTTCCGGGAGCCCGCTGCTCATGTAGTGATCGATCAGGGCGCTGCTCACGTCGTTGTCGATGCCGTGTGGAATCCCCAGCTCCGGAAGCGCCCGGCACCCCACCCGCACCACCCGGTCCCCCTGGGTAAAGGTGACCCGCCAGGAATGCTGGCCCTCCACCGAGTCCTGCGCCGAGACCAGATTCAGGCGGCCCCAGTTGAGGTCATCGAACCGCGCGGGCTTGAAGTCGTTCATGGGCCTCCCTGGTGGTGAACAGAATAGGAGGTTTAAAGATAAAAAGATCTGTTAAAAGATATTGATGAAACACCACCAGAGGGCGCCTGCATACCCGCGCCAGGAGGGCGCATACCCCCCGTTTTCCCACAGGTGTGTCTCAGTAAACACCACAAGTGTGTCTCAGGCAGCGGCCCGAAACACCACAAGTGTGTCTCAGGGGGGTCCGAAAACACCACAGGTGTGTCTCAGCAAACACCACAAGTGTGTCTCAGGGGCTCTCTAAGACATAGTTGTGGTGTTTTGCCTGAATCCCACAACTGTGTCTCAGGCGGGCGACCCCAAATCCCACAAGTGTGTCTCAGGCAAAACGCCCGAATCCCACAACTGTGTCTCAGGCGAAACGCCCGAATCCCACAACTGTGTCTCAGGGGATTCGGGCGTTTTCGGTCACTTTCGGGGCCCGGCGAAGGGGTGGTTGGCAGGGGAAGCGGCCCCTCTCCTCTCCCCTGTGGTGGGTGTCAGGTGCCCCGCGAAACGAGCGGTTCCTCCTGCGCGAGGAGGGCGCGGGCCTCGGCGGCGGGGAGGGGATGGGCGATGTAGTACCCCTGGGCCATCGCGTAGCCCAGGGCCCGCACCTCGGCGTACTGGTCGGCGGTCTCGACCCCCTCGGCGACCGTGTTCAGGCCCAGGGTGTGACCGAGAACGGCGATCACGCGGGCGAGTTCGGTGCCCGTCTTGTCGTGGCCGAGGCCCGCGATAAAGGAGCGGTCCACCTTGAGGTCGTCGATGGGGAAGTGGCGCAGGTAGCTCAGGCTGGAGTACCCGGTGCCGAAGTCGTCGACCGCGAGGCGCACGCCGAGGTCACGCAGCGCCCCCAGGGTATGCAGGGTCGCCTCCACGTCGCTCATCAGGACGTTTTCCGTGAGTTCGACCATCAGGCGCCCCGGGGCGAGTCCCGCCTCGCGCAGGGCCGCGGCGACGTCCTCCACCACGTCCGCCTGAGCGAGGTGGGCGGCGGTGAGGTTGACGCCCACGCTGGGGGGCTCCTCGCCCGGAGCCCCCGTCCACCCCGCGACCTCGCGGCAGGCCGCGCGCAGCACCCAGCGGCCCAGCGGCACCACCAGCCCCGTCTCCTCGGCCACGCCCAGAAAGGCCTCGGGCGTGAGGAGGCCCCGGGTGGGGTGTGGCCAGCGCACCAGGGCCTCGACCCCCCGCGCCCGCCCGGTGTGCACGTCCACGAGGGGCTGGTAGCGCAGCTCGAAGTCTTCCCGCGCCAGCGCCGTGCGCAACTCGGCCTCCAGCTCCATGTCCGCCACGACCGCCGCGTGCATGGACGCGTCGAACAGTTGCGCGCGACCCCGCCGCTCCGCCTTGGCGCGGTACAGGGCCACGTCCGCGTTACGCAGCAGCGTCTCGCCGTCTTCCCCGCCGCCCAGCGCGATCCCCACGCTCGCCTCCACGTTCAGGCTCAGGCCCCGCACCGTGACCGGGGTGTCCAGGGCCGCCAGCAGCCGTTCGGCGGCCTCGCTCGCCTCGCTCGGGCCGCCCACCCCCGGCAGCAGCACCGCAAACTCGTCCCCGCCCAGGCGGGACACTGTGGCGCCCGCGGGCAGGCCCGCCTTCAGGCGCCCGCCCACCGCGCGCAGCACCTCGTCCCCGGTTCCGTGCCCCAGGCTGTCGTTGATCGCCTTGAAGTTGTCGAGGTCCATCAGGAGCGCCGCCACACGCGCCGGGGCGGGCCCGTCCTCCAGGGCGCGCGCCACCCGCTCCTGAAAGAGGCGGCGGTTGCCCAGGCCGGTGAGAGGATCGTGCAGGGCCAGGTACGCCAGGTGGGCGGTCAGCCGCCGCCGCTCGCGCAGCACGGCGCCCAGCAAGAGCCCCGAGACGGTGAGGGTGAGGAGGCCGAATTGCAGGGCGAGCCCGCCCGTCTCCCGGACCTCCCGGCTCCCGGTGAGCAGCGCGACGCCCACATTCAGGCCGAGCACCGCCAGCGCCGTGCGCCCGAAGCCGTGGCGGGTCGCCGTCCACAGCAGCGGCACGAACAGGGCGTAGCTGAAGTCGAGCGTGGTGCTGCGCGGCCCCCCGTACCCCACCCACAGCGCGGTCAACCCGAGCCCGACCTCGGCGAGCCCCCCCAGCACGCGCCGCCAGCGGGGAGGGGGCGGCGCCGGGTCGGGCTCGGGGGGCGGCTCGGGATCGGTCCCCTCGGGCGACGGGGCGGCCCAGACCCCCGGCCAGCGCCGCAGGAGCAGCAGCAGGGGCGGCGCGAGCAGCCCGGTTCCCGTGGCGGCCCCCGCCCACAGTTGCAGGATGCGCTCGTCCACCCTCGGCCAGACCAGGGCCCCGGCCCCGGCCAGGGTGAGCACCTGGAGGGCGGCCACGGCGAGCGGAGCCGCCACCATCGCCACCACCACGAAAAGCTGGACGTCGCGCAGCCGGGAGAGCCGCGGATCGAAGCGCAGACCCCTCAGCACCCGGCAGGCCAGGACCGTGCCGCCCACCGTCACGGCCAGGAAGGCGAGCAGCGGCGTGGGCGGCAGCGGCTGCTCGACCACCAGCGCCTGGTGCAGCAGGCTGCTCACCACCAGAAAGGGCCAGAAGCGCAGCCCGAAGACGAGCAAGAGCACGTAGTCGAGCGCGGACGGCGGGTACCACACCGACACGCCCGGGGCCGCGTTGAAGCGTTGCGACACCACGTCGAGCGCCAGCCAGGCCAGGAGGTAGAGCGCCCCCAGCCGGGCGGGGTGAGGCGGGCGCGCGGGCACGGGAGTCAGTCTCCCCCGCTGCCGGAACGGGTCGTGGGCCGACGAAGCACGCCTGAGGATAAGGGTCTTTCGGAGGACGACATGAGCGAAACCCGGTCCCCACCCGCCGCAACGCCCCGCAGAGGCGCTTGTGGGCCCCCCCACCCCGGGCCGTCTTCACGTGAAGACGGGACGTGCCTCGGCCTCCCGGCCTATGCTGTGGGCAGATGCTCACGCTGACTTTCTTCAACCACGCGGGCGGGGCGGCGAAGACCAGCCTGGCGCTGAACACCGGGCACGCGCTCGCCGAGGCGGGGCTGCGGGTGCTGCTCATCGACCTCGACCCCCAGGCCAACCTCAGCGCCTGGCTGGGGCACCCTCTGGTGCCCGACGAGCAGACGGCGTTCGCGGTGGCGGTCAGCGGCGACGCGAGGCTGCCGGGGCCGCTGCGGGCGCACGGGCTCGACCTGATTCCCAGCAACCTGCACATGGCGCTCTCCGAAGGGCAGATGATGGCGCAGGAGGGGGCCACCCTCAACCTGCGCTACGCGCTGGACGGGGTGCGGGAGCGCTACGACCTCGTGCTCGTGGACAGCCCGCCCAGCCTGGGCAAGCTCGCGGTGCTCGCCGCGCTCGCCGCCGACCAGCTCGTCGTGCCGGTGCCCACCCGCGCCAAGGGGCTGAGCGGCCTCCCCGGGGTGCTCGCCGCGCTGAACACCTACCGGCGGCTGCGCCCGGAGCTGCGGGTCGGTCTCTTCGTGCCCACCCTGTACGACAGCCGCAACAGCCACGACCGGGAGGTTCTGGCGGCACTCAGGTCTCAGCTCCAGCCGCTCGCGCAGCCGCTGAACTACCGCCCGGCGACCTGGAACGACAGCGCGGGGGCCGGGGAGCCCCTGGGCGTCTTCGCCCCGAACAGCCCGGCGGCGCAGGAGGTGCGCGGCCTCGCCCAGGAGATCGCCGACCACACCGGGCTGCGGGTGACGGTGAACCGTGGCTAGGCGCCGCTTCGACGCCTCGGCGACCCTGAGCGCCCTGCTGGGGCCCGACGGGGCCGCCGACCTCACCAGCCGCGACCAGCTCCGCGCCCTTCCCCTGGACGCCCTCTCCCCCACCCCGTACCAGCCGCGCGGCGAGTTCGACGGGGCGAGCCTGGAAGACCTCGCCGGGAGCATCCGCGAGAACGGGGTGCTGCAACCCGTCCTCGTCCGTCCGCGGGAGGGCGGGGGGTACGAGATCGTCGCCGGGGAGCGGCGCTGGCGCGCGGCGCGGCTCGCCGGGCTCTCCGAGATCCCCGCCTACATCCGCGACCTCACCGACGATCAGGCGGCGGCGGCCTCCGCGGTGGAGAACCTGCTGCGCGAGGACCTCAACCCCGTCGAGGAGGTGGAGGCCAAGCGCCGCATCGCCGCCCTCGCCCTGGGCCTGCCCGACGAAGAGGTCATGACCCGGCTGCGCCACCTGCTCGACCACCCGGAGGAGGACCCGGAGGGCGTCTCCCAGCTCGACGCGGCCTTTGCCCGGCTGGGCGGCGAGAAGTGGCAATCCTTCCTGCGCAACAAGGGCCGGGTGCTCAACCTCCCCCCCGACGTGAAGGCCGCCGTGCGTCAGGGCCTCGACTACCGCAAGGCGCTGGCCGTGGGCGGGGTGGCCGACGCCAGGGAGCGCGCCCGGCTCCTCACCCTCGCCCGGGAGGGGGCCACGGTCGCCGCCCTGACCGAGGCCGCCCGCCCGCGCCGGGGCGAGGGGCCCGCCGAGGGGCGACGTCAGGCCATCGTGCGCACGCTGGGCCGCAAGCGTTTCCTGACGGCCCTGCCCGGGGAACGCCGCGTCCGCGTCGAGGAACTGCTCGAAGAGCTCGACCGCCTCCTGCACGAGAAGGAGCCCTCGGAGAAGCCGACGCGCAGGGGCCGCCGTTCAGGCTGAACGCCGGAGTCAGCGCTCCTCCCGGGGACGAGGCGCCGGGGCCCCAAGCCTCCAGACGACTCGCGCGGGTCTCCTCTCGGGACGACTACCCTGAACGCTGGACGCGGGCCGTCGCCGGGCCCCGTCCTCCGGCCCGCGCCCCCCGAGCCCTCTTCCCCGCCTTCAGGAGTGTTCTCATGTCCGACGCCTCCACCCCCCAGCCCGTGGGCCGTTCCGGCCTCGACCGTTTCTTCGGCCTGAGCGCCTCGGGCTCAACCGTCTCGCGCGAGATGAGGGCGGGCCTGACGACCTTCCTCACGATGAGCTACATCCTCTTCGTGAACCCGCAGGTGCTGTCCGCGGCGATCAACGTGCCCAACGCCTTCGTGCAGCTCCTGATGA